>NZ_JSYD01000015.1:0-63260 GCF_054824005.1 Brevundimonas sp. GN22
GTCTTTCGTCATGTGAAACCTCCCCCGAGAGACCGGGACGTTATTTCACCTTCTCGATCAGCGCCATCGCCGCGGCCGGATTGCGGACTTTTGCGCCGGAGATGAAGTAGGCGAACACGTCGCCGTCTTTGGCCAAGTTGCGGCTGCGGGCGGCGATGGTGTCCAGTTCTTCGCTGGTCAGGCCGGTGGGTTCGTCGGCGCGGCTGGACATAAGGCGGGCGTAGGTGAAGTCGGCTGTGCGCTCGTCGATTTCGGGCCATGTCGGCTCTTCGTCATCGACGGCATAGACGATGGCGGCGTTGTATTTGCGCGCGAGGTCGTAGAACTCCTCGCAAGCGAAGGTCGGGTTACGGACCTCGAGTGCGTGGCGCAGGCGTACGCCGTCCTTTTCTGCTGGCAGCAGTTTCAGGAAGCCCTCGAAATCGACAGGATCGAACTTCTTGGTAGCCATGAACTGCCAGTTGATCGGGCCGAGTTTGTCGCCCAGCACGGTCATGCCCTGAGACAGGAACTTCTCGAAACTCTCTGCGCCTTCGGACAGCACCTTGCGGTTGGTGCAATAACGGCTGGCTTTCACCGCGAACACGAAATCCTTTGGCGTCTCGTCACGCCATTTGGCCCAACTGTCGGGCTTGAAGGTGGAATAATAGGTGCCGTTAATCTCTATGCTGGTCAGCTTGGATGCGGCGTATTCCAGCTCTCGGCGCTGTACGAGGCCATCCGGATAAAAGGTGCCGCGCCAGGGCTCGAAGGTCCAACCGCCGATTCCGATGTGGGTTTTTCCAGCCATAGGGCGCTCCTCGCAAGACGTTCACCAAGATGTCTAACGAGTTGTTGGGTGGTTTTCATTAGGAATGCGGTTCGGGAGGTGGACTATGAAAACGATACTCATCGCATCGGCATTGATGGCAGGCTTGGCAACGCCAGCATTGGCCCATTCAGGTGGTCTGAATTCGGAGGGCTGTCATAACGACCGGCGCAATGGCGGCTATCATTGTCATAGGTCGGGCGGAGGCAATCGCTCGTCGTCCAACGCCAACACCCAACCGCGAGGCCTGATCGGTACGGGCGTCGGGGTGGGAACGCGCACGCGTTATTACGCTAATTGTAGCGAAGCGCGTGCCGCAGGGGCCGCTCCTATCCGTCGTGGCCAACCGGGTTATGGCTCACATCTGGATCGCGACGGGGATGGCATCGCCTGCGAACGTTAAGGGAAGGTCCAGATACGAAAAAAGCGCCGCATTGAAGCGGCGCTTTTTGCATTCCGAGGGGAGTGGCTCCGCGGGTAGGGATCGAACCTACGACCAGCCGATTAACAGTCGGCTGCTCTACCGCTGAGCTACCGCGGACCAGCGCCTCTCGGTGAGGTGCGTATAGCAGCCCTATTTTGATTCTCGCAAGCTAAGACTTGATCTAAAAGAGAAAAATCTTTGATCCTTGGAGCGAGGAAAGGGGCAGATACGAAAAATGCGCCACAGCGGGCGCATTTCGTAAAATCCTCTCGGGGCTGGCTCCGCGGGTAGGGATCGAACCTACGACCAGCCGATTAACAGTCGGCTGCTCTACCGCTGAGCTACCGCGGAACACTGCCCCGAGGGAGAGGGGCGTATAGCAGCGAGGTTTCGGGTTTTGCAACAGCTAAAATGCAGAAAACGGCAAGAATTTTCGTTCGCGGCTTCATGCATCTGCTGGGCTAGGTTGGTGGCCATGACGCCAATTACCATCACCAGCGCCGACCATCCCGCCGTCCAGCCCTTTCGGGACATTAAAGAGCGGGATCTGACGGGGCGAGCCGGGCTGTTTATCGCCGAGGGCGAGGTGGTGCTGAACGTTCTGCTCTCTTCGGCCAGCTTATGCGAACCGGTGTCCGTCCTGATTGCGCAAAAGCGATGGGAAGGTCTCGAGCCTCTATTGAGTCGCTTGCCGGAGGAGGTGCCGGTGTTCTTGGCGACTCAGGAAATTTTGGACCAAATTGCCGGCTTTCACCTGCATCGCGGCATTCTCGCGTTGGGGCGTAAGCCTCAGCCTTTGGGGCTGGACGGGTTTCTGGATCAGATTGAGGCCGAGCCGCGCGTGTCTTTGGTCGTGGCTAGCGGGATCGGGAACCACGACAACATGGGTGGCATGTTGCGTAACGCTGCAGCCTTTGGGGCACGTGGGATGCTGATGGATTCGGCCTGCTGTGATCCCTTCTATAGAAAGGCTATCCGCGTTTCGGTTGGGGCGGCGTTACGCACGCCCATGGTTCGCACAGGAACCGCTTCCCAGATCGTCACGGCGTTGCAGGCTAGGGGGTATGAGGTGCTGGCCCTGACGCCCTCTGCTGAACAGCAGTTAGCCGATTATCGCCCAACTGCACGCGTGGCGTTGCTGCTGGGAGCCGAGGGGCCAGGGCTGCCTCAGGAAGTCGTCGACCAATGCACTCCGATAGGGATCCGCATGGCGGGCGGCTTTGATTCCCTCAACGTCGCAGTCACCACCGGCATCGCGCTGCATCAGATAACGACGGCCTCGCTGAGGGCCTGAAAAAAAACATCCCGAAGCGGCACTTCGGGATGTTCGAGGATTTTAGACGATCTTGCGTACAGCCGCGCTCAGGATGTCGATTGTGCCTGAGACGCCGGTGTGCGGGACATTCTTGAAGTAGATCCAGATGTCGCAACGGGCGTTTTCGCCGGGAGCCAGCGCGTGGGTCAGCGTGAGCGCTGGCGTCTTGATTACACCTCTGAAGCCAGAGTTGGTCCAATCGTCTGAAACAGACACCGAGCCGCCGTAGGCCGACTTCAGCGTCGATGCCTGATCGATCGCGAAAAAGGGCACGACGCCTGACACCGCGGGAAGGCCCGCAAGTATGTCCAGTTCGACGATGAACTCGACCTTGTCGCCCGCCTTGAGGTGTTCCTGATATTGGAGACCGTAATCATTCATGACGATGACGGTCTGCCAGCCGCCCGTGACATTGCCCGAGTATGTAATGCGCTGGGCCGCCATTCCGGTGGCGGGATGGGTAATTTTGCTGGCGGCGATACTCAGCGCTGACAGGTCACCGCCGCCTTGGGATGTCGTGATGCTCCAGTGGTCCGCCAACTGGCCGGTCACGCCGCCGCTAACCGATCCGCCTGTGCCCGAAAGCGCGGGGTTCTGGTTGAGATAGCCGCCTTCATTCGTCGTCGGCCAATAGTGGTCGGTAATGGTCTGTAACTGGCGGCTTTGCGGCTTGCGCAATGTCAGAAGAAGGTCTGCCACCGGCTGGGCCGCATATCGGGCACCGATCCCCATTGGGTGCAGCCCGTCATAAGTGAAGCCGGGAAGGGGCGACATCGTCAGTGAATACGGATCGCCAAAGGGTTGAGATGCATCGACGACGCGCAGGCAGGGGAAGTTGTTTTCTTGCTTGCGGATCCACTGGTTGATCGTGTTGAGCCAGCCATAGGCAGACGTGCCAACAGCCGTGCGCGGCAGGATCGTCATGGCGATCGTCAAAATGCCGGCATCCGTCAGGGCGCTATAGATAGCCGACAGATTCGCTTTTGTGGCACTGATGCTGCCGCCGATGTCATTGGTGCCGATCAGGACCACGCAGGTTCCGGCACCGCAGTCGATCACCGATTGAATGCGAGCCAGCGCGCCAGCGGTGTTGTCGCCCGACACGCCGAAGTTGAGGTCCTGACGGGTCTGGAATGCCTGACGCGTCAGGGTAGGGATCCAAAAACCCATCCCGCGAGCCGTGTCACGCAGATTGCTGGCATCATTGTTGATGCCCGAAGAGGTTATGCTGTCGCCCAAGAAGGCGACCAGATTATTGAACGGCAGATCACGTCCGGCAGATGCCGAGAAGCCCATGGGGCTAGCCGAGGGCTCGGACGTGGGGTGAATCGTCTCTTCCATTTTTGAATTTCCATCTCGGGAAGGCGGCGTCATCCGACGCTGCTGGGTTGTTTTACGCAGGCACGACGTGCCGGAAAAAAGCTAAGGGCGACCGCTGCCAAGCCTATTGGTCAGCGGTCGCCCCTTACTGGGCGTGCAAACGATGACGCCATTCCATCAAGGGATACCGCACAGTCTCGCGACGTTCGGAAAAGTCGAGCGGCCGTAGGCCAGCCCCACACGGCATGCGGCCGTGTCTGATTTCAAATGTCAGATTTTCGGGGTGTCGATTCGTTTGGGCTGCACGAGACAAACCCACCGACGCAATCGATGGCCGAAAGATTGCACATTTTAACATCAATGTCAAGAGCGGCGGACGCGCAGGGAGCGTCAGCACACAGTCTCGGCGCGGCGCGAATCTTTCGTCAGGGGGGTAGGAATAAAAAGAAAGCCGCCCCGAAGGGCGGCTCACTTTTTTGCTCTGCAGCAGTGGAGGCCTGACCGGGAATCGAACCCGGGTGCAAGGATTTGCAGTCCTCTGCGTCACCACTCCGCCATCAGGCCGTCGCCCCGAGGGGCACTGCGCTGCTGCGAGGAAGGGGTGACTACCTGATTAGTTTGCGGTTCGCAACGTAGAGTCTTATAAGCGCGGCAGATTTTTTGCCTTAGTCGCCTTCAAGGACACCGAAACATGGATTTCGCCGCCGCTCGCAAGGTCATGGTGGACAGCCAAGTCCGCGTAAATGACGTCACGAATCGTGAACTGCACGCTGCAATGGGCAGCGTCGAGCGTGAGCGTTTCGTGTCGCCGGAGCGCGCCTTCTCCGCATATGCCGACGTCATGCCGGAAGTGACCGCTGGTCGCCGCCTGATGCTGCCCCGCGATATGGGCAAGCTGCTCGAAGGTGCCGAAGTTCAGGCGGGCGAAAAGGCCCTCGTCATTGCAGGTCCGTACGCTGCGGCCGTTCTGGCTCGCATGGGTCTGAAGGTGACGGTGCAAGATTCGGACGCCGAAGTGTTCGCGGTAACGGGTGAGGCCCTGGCTGACTACGGCGTCGAGACCGTAGTCGCCCCGCTGAGCAAGCCGCATGGCGAAGGCTATGACGTCATCGTTTCGGAAGCTGCTGTCCCCGGCCGTCAGGACGCATGGATCGCTTCACTGGCGGAACGTGGCCGTCTGGTAGTCGTTGAACGTTCTGGACCGGCAGGCAAGGCGGTCGTTTACGTCAAGGGTAAGGAAGGCGTCTCGCGTCGCGAGCTGTTCGACGCGGCTCCGGATCTCCTGTCCGAACTGGTCGAACAACCGGCCTTTGCCCTCTAACGAATTAAAATCGTGACGGGCGACGGACCACAGCCTTGCCTGCGTGAAAAAATCTTAACTGGCGCAGATGAAAGGTTACGATCATCTACGCCAGTCACAAGAACGATGTTGGACCCTCACTAGAGGGCAGTCAGGAACAGGTTTTATGTTGAATCGCTCGCGCGTTTTGGCTTCGGCAGCAGTTATTTCTCTGATCGTAGGTGGGCTGTCAGGTCCTGCCATGGCCGAGTCGCTGCGCGATGCCGTGAACCTGGCTTACCGCACAAACCCAACCCTGCTGGCCCAGCGCGCAAACCAGCGCGCCCTGGACGAGACCACGGTTCAGGCGCGTGCGGGCTTGCGTCCGAACATCTCTGTTTCGGGTGGCCCCAACTATCAGCGCAGCACCACCGAGCGTGTTTCGACAACTGTTCCGCCCACAGTTCTTCCCATCGACCTGAACGGTGACGGGATCGCTGACGCAACGGGCACCATCCCGGGCTCGACTACGGTCGCGGGCGGTACGCGCGAATCCGATTCCCTCTCGGCGACCGTTCAACTGTCCCAGACCCTGTGGTCGGGCGGCCGGACCAGCAACGCCATCGCGGCGGCCGATGCTAACATCCTGTCGGGTCGCGAAAACCTGCGCGGTGTCGAGCAGTCGGTGATGCTGTCGGTCATTCAGGCCTATGCCGACGTAATTCGTGACATGGAAATCCTTCGTGTCCGCGAGGAGAACCTCGTCGTTCTGCGTCGTCAGCTGGATGAGTCGAACGCCCGTTTCGAAGTGGGCGAAATCACCCGTACCGATGTGGCCCAGTCGGAAGCCCGTCTGGCCCAGTCGGAATCGGATCTGGCTCAGGCTCAGGCCCAACTGTCGGTTTCGCGTGCCAGCTATGCCACCGTTGTGGGTCAGTCACCTAGCAATCTGGAAGAGCTTCCGGCCCTGCCGAACGTTCCCTCGGACTTCGATGCTGCGCTGGACGTCGGTCTTGAGAACAACCCGAACCTGCTGGCTGCCCAACATGCCCTGCAGGCCGCAGAGGCCAATGTCGCAGCGGCTCGCGCCGAATACCGTCCGTCGGCCCGCCTGACCGCGTCGTATGGTGGCACGTCGTCGGAGTTCACTAATGTGGACCTGACCGACAACACCAACTTCACCGCAGGGGCCAGCATTTCTGTGCCGTTGTTCACGGGTGGCTTGAACCAGTCGCGCGTCGCCCAGTCGCTTGAACGTGCCAACGCCGCCCAGATCAATATCGAGGGCGAGCGCCGTAACGTTCTGCAAGCGGTCAGCTCGGCCTATGCCCAGTCGATTTCGGCCCGCTCGTCGCTGCAAGCTGGCGAACAGGCAGTCCGTGCTGCTTCGGTTGCTGCCGAGGGTGTGCGTCAGGAAGCTCAGGTCGGTCTGCGTACCACCCTGGACGTCCTAAACCAGGAACTCGAACTGCGTAGCGCGCAGGTGACGCTGGCGTCCGCGCGTCGCAACTACTACGTCGCTCAGGCTCAACTTCTGGCCGCCATGGGTAACCTGACGGGGCCGGCTCTGGATCCGACCCTCGAAGTCTATGACGCCGGCGATAACTATCGCGCCGTGCGCAACCGCGGTGCCCTGCCGTGGGATGGTGTGGTCGAGGCGATCGATGCGATCGGCTCTCCGCGCATCACCCCGACCGCCGATTACGAGGACGCTCCGGTGGATCGCCAGCTCAAAGGCGAAGTAGTCCGGACGGCACCGCAAAACTAAGTCGGAAGGGACGGGGTCAATCCCGCCCTTTTTCTATGCCCGGGTCCCCCAAAAAGGGAAAAACGGTCGTTGATTCTGACGGGGGTTGGTGCGACGAAGGCAAATCTACTGTTACGTGCGTACAGATTCCCGTTTTTTTAAAACTTATGGTTTCTGATCGCGCTACATTCGATTTCTGGCACCCGCCATATCCCAAGGCTCGTTATGACCGACCAAACCGCTCAGGAACCGACGATGGAAGAGATTCTGGCTTCTATTCGCCGGATTATCTCGGAAGACGATGCCCCGGCCGAGACCGCTGAGGCCGTTGAGGATGTGCCGGTTGTAGAGCCGGAACCGGAAGTCGCCGCCTTCGTTGCCGAACCGGAGGACGAGGTTCTGGAACTGACAGAGCCGTACGAAGCGCCTGCCGCCGAGGTCATCGGTGACCTCGATGTCAGCGCGCCTGTCTATGAGCCGGAGCCGGAAGCGCCGGTCGTAGAAGATTTCCCGTCCATTTCGGACGATGCGCTCGTCAGCGACACGACCGCTGCCGAAGCCGCGAGCGCTTTTGCCGGTCTGGCTGCTGTTGGTCGTCCGTCCGCTGCACCGGCGGCTCACGACATGCCGTTCGAGAGCGGCAACACCGTAGAAGGCATGGTGCGTGACATGCTGCGCCCGATGCTGAAATCGTGGTTGGATGCCAACCTGCCGTCCATCGTTGAACGTGAAGTTCGTAAGGAAGTAGAGCGCATCGCACGCAGTGCGAGCTAGCCCTCGGCTTCGCCAGACATTAGATGAAGGGGGCGGCTCCGGCGGGGCCGCCTTTTTCTGTTGTTATTTATCACCCTCGGCGCGTCTGACGCGCTAGAGACAAAGACATGACCATGCTTGAGAAGACGTTCGAACCGAAGGCCGCCGAGCCCCGCCTGTATGCACAGTGGGAAGAAAGCGGACTGTTTTCACCCAAGACCGACGGCGCTGCCGAGGCCTATTCGATCGTCATTCCGCCGCCGAACGTGACGGGCAGCCTGCACATCGGCCACGCCCTGAACAACACGCTTCAGGACATTCTGGCGCGCTATCACCGCATGACCGGCAAGGCCGTCCTGTGGCTGCCGGGTACCGACCACGCCGGTATCGCGACCCAGATGGTCGTCGAGCGCAAGCTGGCCGCTGATGGCCTGCCGGGCCGTCGCGAGATGGGCCGTGAAGCCTTCGTCGAAAAGATTTGGGACTGGAAGGCTGAATCGGGCGGCACCATCATTCGCCAGCTGCGCCGTCTGGGCGCGTCGGCTGACTGGTCGCGTGAACGCTTTACGCTGGATGAGGGTCTGAACGAGGCCGTCCGCAAGGTCTTCGTGCAGCTGTACAAAGAAGGCCTGATCTACCGCGCCAAGCGTCTGGTGAACTGGGACCCGCATTTCCAGACTGCCATCTCGGATCTCGAGGTCGAGCAGAAGGAAGTCGACGGCGCCTACTGGCACTTCGCCTATCCGCTGGCCGACGGCGTGACTTACCAACATCCGGTCGCTTTCGACGAAGAAGGTAAGCCGACCGAGTTTGAAACCCGCGATTACATCGTGGTCGCCACCACGCGTCCGGAAACCATGCTGGGTGATACCGGCGTGGCCGTTCACCCGAAGGACGAGCGTTACGCAGGTCTGGTTGGCAAGGAAGTCGTCCTGCCGATTACGGGCCGTCGCGTGCCGATCGTGGCTGACGAATACGCCGATCCGGAAAAGGGTTCGGGCGCGGTGAAGATCACACCTGCGCACGATTTCAACGACTTCCAGGTCGGCAAGCGTGCCGGTCTGCCGTCGCTGAACGTCATGGACTCGCTGGCCCGCATCATCGCTGATGAAGTGCCGGAAATTCCGGCTGAATACGTGGGCATGGACCGCTTCGTGGCCCGCAAGGCGATCATCGCCAAGGCGGAAGAAGACGGCTGGCTGAAAGAAATCGAAAAGACCAAGCATCAGGTCCCGCACGGCGACCGTTCGGGCGCGGTCATCGAGCCGTGGCTGACCGACCAGTGGTGGGTTGATGCCAAGACGCTGGCTCAGCCTGCGCTGAAGGCTGTTCAAGACGGTGAAACCGTCTTCGAGCCGAAGTCCTACGAAAAGGTCTACTTCGAGTGGCTGAACAACATCGAGCCGTGGTGCGTCTCGCGCCAGCTGTGGTGGGGCCACCAGATTCCGGCTTGGTACGGTCCGGACGGCGAAATCTTCGTTGCTGAAACCGAAGAGGAAGCCCGCGCCGAGGCCGAAACCAAGCACGGTGCAGGTGTCGAACTGACCCGCGAAGAAGACGTGCTCGATACGTGGTTCTCGTCGGCTCTGTGGCCGTTCTCAACCATGGGCTGGCCGGAGAAGACCGACGATCTGGCGCGTTTCTATCCGACCGCCGATCTGGTCACCGCCGCCGACATCATCTTCTTCTGGGTTGCCCGGATGATGATGATGGGCAAGCACTTCATGGGCGATGCGCCTTTCAAGCGCGTCATCATCAATGGCCTCGTCCGCGACGAGAAGGGCCAGAAGATGTCGAAGTCCAAGGGCAATGTCATCGATCCGCTGGAGATCGTCGACGAGTTGGGTGCTGACCCGCTGCGCTTCACCATGGCGATCCTGTCGGGCACGCGCGACATTAAGTTGTCGAAGCAACGCATTGAAGGTTATCGTAATTTCGGCACGAAGCTGTGGAACGCCGCACGCTTTAGCCAGATGAACGAATGCGCTCGCGTTGAAGGTTTCGATCCGTCAACCGTCGAGCAGACCATCAACCGCTGGATCCGTGGCGAACTGGCCAAGGCCGAGCGCGTCGTGTCGGAAGCGATCCTCGGCGGTCGTTTCGATGACGCGGCTGGTGCCCTGTATCGCTACATTTGGAACGTCTTCTGCGACTGGTATCTGGAACTGGCCAAGCCGGTCTTCAATGGTTCGGACGAAGCCGCCAAGGCCGAGACCCGCGCCATGACCGCATGGGTTCTGGACGAGGCGCTGAAGCTACTGCACCCGGTGATGCCGTTCATCACCGAGGAACTGTGGGCTGAACTGGGCAAGACCGGTCCGGCACGCGAAACCCTGTTGATCGGCGCTTCGTGGCCGCAACTGCCGGACTCGTTTGTTGATGCTGCTGCCGAGGCCGAAATCGGCTGGCTGGTTGACCTGATCGGTGAAATCCGCGCTCTGCGTGCTGAAATGAATGTGCCGCCGTCGGCCAAGCCGCCGCTGTCGTTCGTCGGTGCCGAGGACGCGATCAAGGTTCTGGTCGAGCGTCACCGTCCGCTGATCCTGCAACTGGCCCGTGTGTCGGAAGTCTCGCTGCTGGATGCCGCGCCTGCCGGTGCTGTGACCTGCGTGTCGGGCGGTTCGACCGTGGCTCTGTCGCTGGCTGATTTCATCGATCTGGGTGCCGAAAAGGCTCGCCTGAACAAGGAAATCGCCGCGTTCGACAGCGACATCGGCCACTACAACAAGAAGCTGGGCAACCCGAACTTCGTCTCGCGCGCTGCGCCGGAAGTCGTTGAGGAACAGCGCCAGAAGCTGGCTGATGCCGAAGCCGGCAAGGCCAAGATGGTTGCCGCTCTGACCCGTCTGGAAGCGATGGCGTGAGCCGTATCCGGCTCGACCAACATCTTGTGACCCTTGGGCTGGCTGCAAGCCGGTCCAAGGCCAAGGCGGCCATTGAGGCGGGCAATGTCTCCGTGGACGGCGAAGTGGCCAAGGCCGCTTCGCTCAAGGTGCTCGAGGACGCGAATATCCAATATGCCGACGCCCACCGCTGGGTCGGGCGGGGCGCGCTCAAACTGGAGCGCGCTTTTGAACTTTGGCCGCTGGATGTTGCGGGCAAGGTAGCGATGGATGTCGGGGCTTCGACGGGCGGCTTTACCGAGGTTTGCCTGGATCGCGGTGCCGCTAAGGTGTTTGCCGTCGATGTGGGGCAGGGGCAGATGCATCCGCGCGTCGCCGATGACGCCCGCGTCGTGAACCTTGAAAAGACCGATGCCCGCGAACTGACGACCGCCGAGATCACCAAAGCGCCCGGGCTGATCGTCTGCGACGCCAGCTTCATCAGCTTGTTAAAGGTGCTGCCTGTGCCGCTTTCGCTGGCGGCAGACGGTGCCCACCTTATGACGCTGGTTAAGCCCCAGTTCGAGGCCGATAGCCCCAGCGCCATCGGTAAGAAAGGCATCGTCAAAGATGCCAACGCCCACGACGCCGCCGTGACAAAGGTCCGTGACTGGCTGGAAAGCGAAGGCTGGGCTGTTCAGGATGTCGCCGACAGCCCCATTGAGGGCGGAGACGGCAACCGCGAGTTCCTGCTCTGGGCTATCAAACGCCCCTAAAGATCAAAGGCCCGCCAGATTGCTCTGGCGGGCCTTTTCACGTCGTCGATGACAGGGGGGCTGAAGTTAGTCGACGACGCGATAGCGGCCGTTCTCGTCGCGGCAGGTGCGGACGTAACGGGTTTCTATACGACCATCAGGCAGGCGGATTTCGCTCTGCGCCAACTGGCACTCGTCGCGCGAGGGGGCAGGCTTGGCGTAGCCTTGGTCGTAATCTTGCGGATATCGGTAGTCGTCGTAACGGTCGTCGTAACGACGGTCGTAAACTGGCGCTGGCGGCGGGGGCGGCGCGTCATAACCTACCGGATAGGTCGGAACGGTGTCGTATCTCGGCGTACAGGCCGCGGTGCTGCGACCTACGCCCGCACCCACCGCAGCGCCCAATACGCCGCCAAGCAGGCTACCTTCGGTGCGGCGACCGCGCGATGCCATTTGCGATCCGGCGATGGCACCGATGGCAGCGCCCAGCAGACCGGACGAAGCCTGACGCTCGCGTTGGTCCCGCATACACGGGTCGTAAAAGCCCGAGTTCTGGGAATAGGACGGATAGCCATAGGACTGGGCCGCTGCGGATTGCGGCATCGCCATAATGGCGCAGGCCATCCCGGCCAGAGCAAATGCAGCGGGTTTCGCGATCTTGGCAATCATGTAATTCACAGCTCCCTCGGGGAAGGGTGACCGCGTGGTCTCCGTTCCGTTGTCGAGATATGGCTTAGGTGAACGAACCTGAACGAAGATTGATCGCTGTGTTCATCTTCGTTCATCTTTGTTTTCGCCGCGATCTGCGGATAGAAGCCCCCTTATGACGCAGACCCTTACTATCGCCCGAATGGGCCACCACGGCGACGGAATCGCCGAAACCCCCAATGGACCTGTCTTTGTGCCCGGTGCATTGCCCGGCGAAGTCGTGCGTGGCGAAGTGAAGGATGGTCGTCTCGATTCCTTTGAACTGGTCGAGGCCAGCGCTGACCGCCGTCCGATTTTCTCGCATGCCTATGCCGAATGCGGCGTAGCTCCGCTCCAGCACTGGGCGGATGGGCCTTATCTGGAGTGGAAGCGTGATGTGGTCATCCACACCCTTTCGCGCGAAGGCCTGGAAACCGAAGTCGAGGCGACTGTGGCAACTCCGCCGGCCTCGCGCCGTCGCATTGCCTTGCACGCTCGCCGCAGCCCCAATGGTCGCGTTGTTCTCGGGTTCAAGGCGCGCCGCTCGTGGCGTCTGGTTGAGATCACCGACTGCCCCGTATCAGATCCGGCTCTGGTTGCGGCGTTTCCGGCACTGCACAAGGTCGCCGACGCATTTCTTACCCATCCCAAATCCGCCCCCACACTTCACGCGACCCTGACCGATACGGGCTTGGACGTGGACGTTACGGGCGTTGAAAAGCGTTCGGGCGGTCCGTCGGCTGACCAGATCGCCAAAGCGATTACCGCGGCGGCAGAGGGCGGCTTGGCTCGTCTCGGCCTTGATGGCGACACGCTGGTGATGGAACGCCAGCCGCGAGTGACCTTCGGCCGCGCGTCCGTGCCGATCCCGGCGGGTGGCTTCCTCCAGGCATCGCCCGCCGCCGAGGCTGCTATGGCCGAGCGTGTCGTGGCTGCTGTCCAGGGTACCAAAAAGGTGGCCGATCTGTTCTGCGGGGCAGGGACTTTCACCTTCCCGTTGGCCGAAGTCGCTTCGGTTATGGCCGCGGATTCGGCTGCATCGTCCATTGCGGCGCTTAAGGCAGGCTTTGCCACGGCCAAGGGCTTGAAGGGGATCGATGCTCAGGCCCGCGACCTGTTCCGCCGTCCGTTATCGCCCTACGACCTCAAGGGCTGCGAAGCCATTGTTCTGGACCCTCCGCGTGCGGGCGCTCTGGAACAGACCCAGCAACTGCCGGGCACCAAGGCGCACACCATCGTCGGCGTGTCGTGCAATCCGCAAACCTTCGCGCGTGACGCCCGTGTGCTGGTGGATGCCGGTTTCCGACTGGAGAAGGTGACCCCGATTGATCAGTTCATCTGGTCCACCCATATCGAACTCGTCGGCGTATTCCGCCGCTAAGCGCATTTGAGGACCTGACATGACCGAAGCGCACGATGCCGAGGATATCGACGGTGGCGGCTTTGACTTCGACGACTGGGATCGTCTGAAACCGTTCACCGGCCGCGTGGCCTCACTTGAAGACGTTCAGGCCAAGGCGGCAGTGTTCGCACTTGGCGATACCCAGCGCCCGTATCCGATGGATATGGAACTGCCCCAGCCCGCCATCTGGTGGGACGACGACGGCGAAAAGCCCGCCATCATTGTGCAGGCCGAAATCCATACCAACTCCGACGAGGAGGAGATGGAGGTCTATGGCCTGATCCTTCCGGACGGCGACGGCGCAGTAGCTTTGTCAGAGGACGTTGATCTGGTCGATGCCACTGACGCAACATGGCGTAAGCTGGTGCAGGATTATATCGATCCGTCCGCAGCCGACGACTGATCGACTAGATATCAAATAGATCCCGCTGGATGCGCTCGGACGCAGGTATTCTGAACCGGCTCGTATCCAGCGGTTTCGCGGGCTGATCAAGCCCGTAGCGCTTACGTGCCGCCCTGAACCGTGCTGCAATCAGGTCCGCCACAGGGCCGGTACCTTTCATCCGTTGCGACCAGTCCGGATCATAGTCCTTGCCCCCGCGTGTCTGGCGCACCAGCGACATGACTTTGCGAGCCCTGTCCGGCGTCGCGTCCTCCAGCCATTCGCGAAAGAGGTCTTTGATTTCCAGAGGCAGGCGCAGGGTCACGTACATAGCCCGAACTGCGCCGGCGTCCGCCGCAGCCTCCAGAACAGCCTCCAACTCGTGGTCATTCAGCCCGGGAATAACGGGCGCGAAGCCTACGGTGACGGGGCATCCGGCTTGGGTGAGGCGGCGGATTGTTTCCAGTCGCTTGGACGGAGTTGCGGCCCTCGGCTCCATCGCGCGGGCGAGCTTGCGGTCTAGCGTGGTGATGGACACGCAGGCATGTGCCAAGCCCTCGCGCCCCATTTCGCCCAGGATATCCGCATCGCGGGCCATCAAGGCCGACTTGGAAATAATCGACAACGGGTGATTGAAGCGTTGCAAGACCTTCAGGATCTGGCGCGTCACTCCGGTATCGCGCTCCACCGGTTGATAGGGATCGGTGTTGCCTCCGATGTGGATCGGGCGGCATTCGTATCTCGGCCTTTTGAGTTCGCTGGCTAGTAAGGTCGCCGCGTCGGGCTTGTAGAAAAGCTTGCTTTCGAAATCGATGCCTGGCGATAACCCCATCCACGCGTGAGCGGGACGGGCATAGCAATAGATGCAGCCGTGTTCACATCCCCGATACGGGTTGATCGATCGATCAAAGCTGATGTCCGGACTGCTATTGCGGGTGATGATGGTTTTGGCCGCTTCAATCGAGAGTGTGGTGCGCAAGGGGGCCACTTCGGCGTCGTCCACCACCCATCCGTCATCGAAGGCTTCTCTGACTTCCGGCTCGAATCTGCCTGTCCTGTTAGATCGCGCACCGCGACCGCGTACCGCTTCCTGCATGCCTGAACATCACCACGGGCGTGCGAACATAACAAGAACAAAAATTCACCCAACTGCGTAATTTGGGCTTGCGCAAACCTATCCTGCGTGACTAGAACAAAAGAAGAACATGTATTATGGATTGGGGATAAGCCTATGACCCGTCGTTTCAAAGACCTTCTGGCACTTGCGTCCTGCGGCAGCTTCGTCTGGATGGTTTGGCACGCAGCATTTTTGGTGTCGTAAGGGTCGGCCTCGCTCTCGCCGTCAGCTAGAGCGACAGACCGACTCTGCACACAATGGTAACCATGACCGGAATCGGTCGTGAGTTTGGAGCAGAGTGGGTGACTGAAACCACTGACACCGCTGGATTTGTCCACCTTCGCGTTCGCAGCGCTTATTCGCTGCTGGAAGGTGCGATCAAGGCGAGCAAGATCGGCAAGATGGCGGCGGATGCAGGCATGCCCGCAGTGGCTGTTGCTGATCGCTCCAACCTGTTCGGCGCGCTGGAGTTCAGTCAGTCGGTAAAGGATGCCGGTGTCCAGCCGATTGTGGGCTGCGCCCTGCCGGTGTTCGGTATTGGTGGCCGCAAATCCGAGCGATGGGCCAAGGTGCCCACCATCACGCTGCTGGCCCAGAACGAGCAGGGCTGGCTCAACCTTTGCGCCCTGTCGTCCTCCTCATTCCTCGACACCATCGAGCTGACAGAGCAGGGGGTCCAGTGGGAACTGGTCGCAGAACGATCTGAGGGTCTCATTCTTCTTTCCGGAGGACCTGACGGTCCTGTCGACCCGTTGTTCGCACAGGGCAAGGATGAAGAGGGGCAGGCGGCTCTGGAGGAAATGAAGCGCGTCTTCGGTGACCGTTTCTATATCGAACTTCAACGCCATGACCTGCCCGAAGAACGCGCTGCAGAAGGCGGGTTAGTAGACTGGGCCTATAAATCCGAAACGCCACTGGTCGCGACCAACGACGTCTATTACGGCAAGGCGTCCCAGTACCGGTCGCACGATGCGCTGCTGTGTATTTCGGACGGCTCGTTTGTAGGCCAAGAGGACCGTCGTCGGATCACCGGCGAACACTGGTTCAAATCTACCGAGCAGATGCGCGAACTTTTCGCAGATTTGCCCGAGGCTTGCGACAACACACTTGAGATCGCACGTCGCTGCGCCTTCCTGACGAAGACGCACAAACCCATTCTGCCCAGCTTCAATACCGGCGATGGCCGCTCTGAGGCCGACGAACTGGCGCACCAGGCCCGAGAGGGCCTGAAGATGCGTTTGTCGCGTCATCAGCATTACGCGCCCGAGCAGGATTATTGGGACCGCCTCGAATGGGAGGTCGGGATCATCCAGCAGATGGGGTTCCCGGGCTACTTCCTGATCGTTTCGGACTTCATCAAATGGGCCAAGACCCACAACATTCCCGTCGGTCCGGGCCGTGGTTCGGGTGCCGGTTCGCTGGTCGCTTGGGCCCTGACGATTACGGATCTTGATCCGCTACGCTTCGGCCTGCTGTTCGAGCGCTTCCTGAACCCCGAACGCGTATCGATGCCCGACTTCGATATCGACTTCTGTCAGGAGCGTCGCGAAGAGGTCATCACCTACGTTCAGCACCACTATGGCACCGACCGCGTTGCGCAGATTATCACCTTCGGTACGCTGCAGGCCCGCGTGGTATTGCGTGACGTTGGTCGCGTAATGCAGTTGCCGTTCGGTCAGGTGGACCGTCTGGCAAAGATGGTCCCGGCGAACCCCGCCAATCCGGTCACGCTGGCGCAGGCCCTGGAGATGGAGCCGCGCCTGCGCCAGATGCGCGACGAAGAGCCGAACGTAAAAGCGCTGCTCGACACATCGATGGAGCTTGAGGGGCTTTATCGCAACGCCTCGACGCACGCCGCCGGTATCGTCATCGGCGACCGCCCTCTGACGGAACTGGTCCCGCTGTATCAGGACCCGCGCTCGACCATTCCGGCGTCCCAGTTCAACATGAAATGGGTGGAGCCCGCAGGCCTTGTGAAGTTCGACTTCCTCGGCTTGAAAACTCTTACGGTTCTGGACCGTGCAAAGGGCTTCCTTGACCGTCGCGGAGCAGGTCCGGAATGGAACCTGATCCCGCTGGACGATGCTAAAACCTATGAGCTGATGGCGTCGGGCCAGACGGTCGGCGTGTTCCAGCTTGAATCCCAAGGCATGCGGGACACGCTGCGCAAGATGCGATGCGGCTCGATCGAAGAGATCACCGCTCTGATCTCGCTGTATCGCCCGGGCCCGATGGAGATGATCGATACCTACATCGACCGTAAGTTCGGTCGCGCAGAGGTCGACTACCTACACCCCAGCCTGAAAGAAGTGCTGACCGAAACCTACGGCGTCATCATCTATCAGGAACAGGTGATGAAGATCGCCCAGATCCTGGCAGGCTACAGCCTCGGCGAAGCAGACTTGCTGCGCCGCGCCATGGGTAAAAAGAAGAAGGAGGAGATGGATTTCCAGCGCCTCCGCTTCGTAAAGGGCGCATCCGAAAAAGACGTACCGGAAGAGCAATCCGGCGGCATCTTCGACCTTGTGGCCAAGTTCGCCGGCTATGGCTTCAACAAATCGCACGCCGCTGCCTATGCGCTGATCTCGTTCCAGACCGGTTGGCTCAAGGCCAACCATCCGGTCGAGTTCTTTGCCGCCTCGATGAGCCTCGACTTGTCGAACACCGACAAGCTGGCTGTCTTCTATCAGGACTGCCGTCGTTTCGAGATTCCGGTACTTGCACCGGATATCAACCGGTCATCCGCCGACTTCGATGTGTCTTGGGAAAGCGGGCAGGGCAGTGTGCTCTATGCGTTGGGCGCCATCCGCAACGTGGGCCTTGAGGCCATGAAGCACGTGGTGGAAGTCCGTCAGACGGGAGGTCCGTTCAAGGATATCTTTGACTTCCTCGAGCGCGTTGACCCTCGCGTCGTGAACAAGCGCGCTCTGGAAGGTTTGGCGCGTGCTGGCGCATTCGACAGCATCCACCCCAACCGCCGCCAACTGTTCGAGCAGGCCGATGTTCTGGTCGCCTATTGCCAGAGCGTTGCAGCCGAGCGTGCATCCTCGCAGGTCAGCCTGTTCGGAGCGGATCAGGCGGGGGCCGCGCGTCCGCGCCTGCGTACGGTCGAGCCGTGGGCCGGACCCGAAAAGCTGGATCAGGAACTGGCCGCCGTCGGCTTCTACCTGTCGGGCCACCCGCTAGAAGAACTGACCCCCGCGCTGAAACGCAAGCGCGTGACCTTTGTCGCCGAAGCCACCGGCCTTGCCGAAGCGGGGCATGAAGCCTTCCAAATGGCGGGCGTCGTGCGTCGTAAACAAGAGCGGGCCAGCCAAAAGTCCGGCGAAAAATTCGCCTTCGTGACCTTCTCGGACCCGACCGGTGAATTCGAATGCCTCTTCCCGCCGGAGCAACTGCGCCGCTGCCGCGAGATTCTCGAGGTTGGTACAGCGGTGCTGGTCAGGGTGCGCGCCAAGGCGTCGGACGGCGAGGTTCGCTTCTTCGGGGATGATGCATCCCGTATGGATGTCCTACTGGACGATGCGAACATCGGCCTGCGGGTCGTCGTGTCGTCGAATGCCGCGGACCCCGAAGCGCTGAAGTCTAGGCTCGAGCGGGCGCGGGCGAACGGGAAGGGCGGCGAAGTTTGGGTGCAGACCACGCTTCAGGGACGCACCGAGGTCGAGGTGAAGCTTCCGGGGCGCTATCGTCTGGACGCTGCCTTGCGCGGGGCGTTGAAAACCGTACCGGGCGTCGTGATGCTGGAAGACGCCTAAATCATTTGTGCGCCTAAGTTTTCTTGCCGTCCGCTCTTGCGTTTTCCCCCATCGGGGCGTAGAGGGGCGGCGCACTTCGCACGTGGATGAGGCGCGGTTGGGGAGAAATCCTGACCTGCACCGTTCCGAGGGACCGTCGGTCCTTTAATCATCCGCGCTACGTTTGATCGGAAAAAGGATAATACGATCATGGCTCTGCCTGAATTCTCGATGCGCACCCTGCTGGAAGCTGGTGCACACTTCGGCCACCAGACCCACCGCTGGAACCCGAAGATGGAGCGCTACATCTTCGGTTCGCGCTCGAACATCCATATCATCGACCTGTCGCAAACCATGCCGCTGATGCACCAGGCTCTGGTTGCAGTTCGCGACGTGGCTGCCAAGGGCGGTCGTGTTCTGTTCGTTGGTACCAAGCGTCAAGCTGCTGATCCGGTTGCTCAAGCTGCCAAGCGCTGCGCACAGTACTACATGAACAACCGTTGGCTCGGCGGTACGCTGACCAACTGGCGCACCGTTTCGGGTTCGATCCAGCGCCTGCGCGAACTGGAAGGCATCCTCGCTTCGGGCGAAGGCCGTAACAAAAAAGAGCTGCTGACCCTGCAGCGCGAGATGGACAAGCTCGAGCTGTCCCTCGGCGGCATCAAGGATATGGGTTCGGTTCCGGACATCATGGTCGTCATCGACACCAACAAAGAGTCGATCGCGATCCAAGAAGCCCGCAAGCTGAACATTCCGATCGTCGCAATCCTGGACACCAACTCGGATCCGGACGGCATCACCTACCCGGTCCCGGGTAACGACGACGCTGCCCGCGCCATCCAAACCTACTGCGACCTGTTCGCTGACGCGGTTCTGGACGGTCTGGCTGCTGGCGCTGCTGCTCAAGGCATCGACCTGGGTGCTCTGGAAGCTCCGGTTGAGCCGGCTCTGGCTGCTGAAGAAGCTCCGGCTGTTGAAGCTGTCGCTGAAGAAGCCGCTCAAGGCTGATTTTTGAAAGTTCGTACCTACATAGGGTCGAACTAACGTCAAACCGACATGCGGCCGGGCTATCCAAGTCCGGCCGCGCATTCGATTTTCAGGAGAAGAACATGGCCGAGATCACTGCCGCCCTCGTGAAGGAACTTCGCGAGCGTTCGGGCGTCGGCATGATGGACTGCAAGAAGGCGCTGGTTGAGAACAACGGCGACATCGAAGCAGCTATCGACTGGCTGCGCGCCAAAGGCCTCTCTAAGGCTGCCAAGAAGGCTGACCGCGTTGCCGCTGAAGGCGTTGTTGCTGTTGCAACCCAAGAAAACGGCGCTGGCGAAACCGCCGCTGCGATCGAATTCAACGCTGAAACCGACTTCGTTGCCCGTAATGACCTGTTCCAGACCGCTGCCAAGCAGTTTGCTCAACTGGGTCTGACCAACGAAGGCGTTGAAGCCATCTCGGCTGCTTCGCTGGAAAACGGTCGCACCGTTTCGGACGAAATCACCCAGCTGATCGCAACCATCGGCGAGAACATGACCCTGCGTCGCTCGGCCCGCCTGTCGGTTGCTGAAGGTGCTGTGGCTTCGTACGTTCACAACGCTGTCTCGCCGGGCCTCGGTCGTATCGGCGTGCTGGTTGCCATCGAAGGCGCCGGCGACAAGGCTGCTGTCCGTGAACTGGGCCGCAAGATCGCGATGCACGTTGCTGCAACCGCTCCGCTGGCTCTGGACACCTCGGACCTCGATCCGGCTGCTATCGAGAAAGAACGCGCTGTTCTGATCGAAAAGGCCAAGGAAGAAGGCCGTCCGGAAGGCATGATCGAAAAGATCGTCGAAGGCCAAATCAACAAGTTCCAGAAGGAAGTCGTGCTGTCGAAGCAGCCGTTCGTGATGGACCCGGACGTGACTGTTGAACAACTGGTTGCAAACACCAGCAAGGAACTGGGCGCTGAACTGAAGCTGGCTGGCTTCGTGCGTCTGGCTCTGGGTGAAGGCGTAGAGAAGGCTGATACGCCTGACTTCGCCGCTGAAGTTGCCTCGATGACGGGCGGCAACTAAGCCAAAAATTGTTCCCATTCGGGAATAAAAAGCAGTAAGGGCGCGTTCGGCTTTGAAGGTCGGCGCGCCCTTCGTTTATATGGATCCGCCGATTCTTCTTTCGCGCGGATGCGTGACCCAGTTTTTACGGATATTGCCGCATGACCGACGCCCCTTCTGAATTCCGATATAAGCGCGTCCTGCTCAAGGTCTCGGGTGAAGTGCTCATGGGCGATCAAGCCTATGGCATCGACACCAAGACCGTGAACACCGTGGCGGCCGCCGTGGCAGCTGTCGCGCGTCAGGGCGTTGAGATCTGCCTCGTCATCGGTGGCGGCAATATCTTCCGCGGCCTGTCCAAGGCAGCAGAGGGCATGGATCGTGCCCAGGCTGACTATATGGGCATGCTGGCGACCATCATGAACGCGCTGGCTATGCAGGGCGCTCTTGAGAAGATCGGCATCGAGACCCGCGTCCAGAGCGCCATTCCGATGGCAGCGATTGCTGAACCATACATTCGCCGTAAGGCGCTTCGCCACCTCGAAAAAGGTCGCGTGGTTATCTTCGCTGCGGGCGTTGGCGCACCGTTCTTCACCACTGATTCCGGCGCCGCGCTGCGCGCTGCCGAAATGGGCTGCGACGCCTTGCTCAAGGGCACCAGCGTCGATGGCGTCTATACCGCTGACCCGAAGAAGGATCCGAACGCGACGCGTTATGACACGTTGACCTACCAGGAAGTGCTGGCGAAAGACCTACGTGTCATGGACGCCTCCGCCATTGCGCTGATGCGCGACAGCGGCGTGCCGATTGTGGTCTTCTCCATCCGTGAAGAAGGCTCGCTGATGAAAACCCTGACGGGCGAAGGCACCTTCACCGTCATCAAGAACCAACCTGCCTAATCGGCAGGAACAAGAACAAAACAGTCCAAGGACCCACCGTCATGGCAAAACCAGACCTCAAGACCTACCGCGACCGCATGGACAAGTCGGTCAATGCGCTGAAAGACGACTACGCCGGTCTGCGTACGGGCCGCGCCAACTCGGGCCTGCTAGATCCGGTTCAAGTCGAAGCCTACGGCTCGCTGTCGCCGCTGAACGCTGTGGCAGCTGTGTCGGTGCCGGAACCGCGCATGATCTCGGTCAGTGTCTGGGACAAGGGCATGGTTGTATCGGTCGAAAAGGCCATCCGCGCTGCGGGTCTGGGCCTGAACCCGATCGTTGATGGGCAAACCCTGCGTATTCCGATCCCGCCGCTCACCGAAGAGCGCCGCAAGGATCTGGTCAAGCTGGCCGGCAAGTACGCCGAGGACAAGAAGATCGCTGTCCGCAACGTTCGCCGCGACGCCAACGACGAGCTGAAGAAGGCTGAAAAGGCCGGCGAAATCAGCCAGGACGATCAAAAGAAGATGGAAACCGAGGTCCAGAAGGACACCGATGCCGCTATCAAGCGCATCGATGAGACCTACAAGGCCAAAGAAATCGAGATCATGCAGGTCTAAGGCCGCCGTAAGCCTTAGTAACCAAGGACCAGAGCTTGATGTCGGCCTCAACCGTCACGCCTAAGCCACTTCATGTGGCGATTATCATGGACGGCAACGGACGGTGGGCCGAGCGCAGAGGTGTACCTCGTGCGCTAGGCCACCGTGAGGGCGTGCAGGCTCTGCGCCGTACGATCAAGGCGGCTCCGGAGTTGGGCGTGAAATGTCTGACGGTTTTCGGCTTCTCGACCGAAAACTGGAGCCGACCTGCCGACGAGGTATCGGACCTTATGGGTCTGATCCGCGCTTTTATCGGTGGCGACCTCAAGAAGCTGGACAAGGCCGGTGTGCGCGTGCGTGTGCTGGGCCGTAGGGCGGGCGTTCCCGCCGACATTCTCAAATTAATCGATCACGCTGAGGCTACGACCGCAGGGAATGACAAATTCCTGTTGCAGGTCGCCTTCAACTACGGCGGGCGCGCCGATCTGGTGGATGCCGCGCAGGCTCTGGTTGACCGTGCCGCGCGCGAAGGAACGTTCGAGGTCGATGAAGACACCTTCGGCGACCAACTATCGACAGCCGGTTCGCCGCCCGTTGATCTGATTATCCGCACTTCTGGCGAGCAGCGGTTGTCGAACTTCCTGTTATGGGATTGCGCCTACGCCGAACTGGTGTTCCAACCAGTGCTGTGGCCCGATTACGGACCCGAGGCCTTACAAGCCGCAATCGAAGAGTTTTCCCGTCGCGAACGCAGGTTCGGCGGGCGTGAGGTTTTAGAGGCTCCCGTGTCGCCTTCCGCAGAAAGAGTGGTCATCTGATGGCCCTCAAACCCAAAGATATTGCTATTCGCGCCGCATCGGCGGGCGTGCTCGCTCCGGCGGCTGTACTGGCCATCTGGGGCGGCGGAATCTGGTTCTCCATGCTGGTGTTCGTTGCGGGCTGCATGCTTGCCCTCGAATGGGCCCGTATGAGCGAACCGCGCGACTGGCAGTCCGTAGGCCTTACCGTCGCTGGCGGCGTTTTGGCCCCGCTGATTGCCGCGCACTTTGGCTTGATGTCCCTGTCATTTGTGTTGCTGGTGTTTGGCGCTGCCGTCGCCGGACTGGTTTCGCACCGACGAGGCGGCGAGGGGCTGGATGCTGCCTACGGCGTGCTCTACCTCGGTTGGCCGTGCATTCTGCTCATCTGGATGCGCGATTTGAACTCGGCGCAGGGTCTGTACTGGACCGTGCTGGTGTTCGCTGTGGCTTGGGCTGCGGATATACTCGCCTATCTGGTCGGCAGCGCGCTGGGCGGCCCCAAACTGTGGCCGCGGTTCTCTCCAAACAAGACGTGGTCCGGCTTTATCGGCGGTCTGTTAGCCGGCTCGATTGCCGGTGCGGTTATGGCCGCATGGTTGGACATGGGCGCGCTGACAGCCCTGTGGGGCGGTGTGCTCGGTCTTGCTGCGGCATTGGCGACCATGGGCGGTGACCTTTGGGAGTCGGCCCTGAAGCGCCGGTTCGGCGTCAAGGATGCCGGTAACTTGATCCCTGGCCATGGCGGCCTGCTGGATCGCGTTGACGGTTTGATGTTTGCCGTGGTCGTTGTCGCTATCGGCCGCCTAATTGTCCTCTGGATCGGGGGCAACGGGTGATTAGCCGCACCATCAGTGTGCTGGGGTCGACAGGTTCGGTCGGCACCTCGACACTCGACCTGATGGCCGCTGCCGAACAAAACGGCTCGGGCCAGTTTCAGGTAGAAGTCCTGACCGGTGGCTCTAACGTTGGCCTGCTGGCGGAACAATGCCGCCGCTGGAAACCCAAGCTTGCGGTCATCGCCAATGAGGCCAAGCGCGCCGAACTGGTTGACGCTATATCCGGCACGGGGATCGAGGTCGGGGCAGGGGATGCCGCAATCGTAGAGGCCGCCTCACGTCCGGTGGACTGGGTTATGGCCTCTATCGTCGGCGCTGCAGGCCTTCGTTCGGCATGGGCGGCGGCGGGTACCGGAAACACCTTGGCGCTCGCCAACAAAGAAAGCCTCGTCTGCTGTGGCCCAGCGCTGCTGGAGCGCGTCCGCACGGCAGGTGGACGGATCATTCCGGTAGATTCCGAGCACTCGGCTATTTTTCAGGTCTTCCCGCTGGACGCTCCCGAGCGCGTGTCGAAGCTGGTCCTGACGGCTTCGGGTGGTCCATTCCGCCAAACGCCCATCGAAAACATGCGCGCTATCACGCCTGAACAGGCTGTGGCCCATCCGAACTGGTCCATGGGGGCCAAGATTTCGGTCGATAGTGCATCCATGGCCAATAAGGGTCTGGAGCTTATCGAGGCGGCCTATCTGTTTGATATGCCCCAGTCCAAGATCGACGTGGTGGTACATCCTGAGTCGATTATCCACAGCCTTGTGGAATACGTCGATGGCTCGACGCTGGCCCAGATGGGGCCGCCGGACATGAAGACGCCGATCGCCAACGCCTTGTCGTGGCCGGATCGAATGCCGTGGCCGGCACCAAAGCTGGATCTCGCCGCGCTGGGCCAGTTGACCTTCGGGCGGCCCGATGTGGCGCGCTTCCCGGCGCTTGCGCTGGCACGCGATGCACTCGAGGCAGGCGGTATTTCGCCTATCGTGTTCAATGCCGCCAATGAAGTGGCCGCATTCGCTTTTCTTGACCGACGGTTGGCATTTCTAAATATTGCCGCAGTCATAGCCGAAACCCTTGAAAAGGCGACGAGAGACGGCCTTGCGATGGGAACGGGAAGCGCTGCTGAAGCGGCGCTGGCCGTAGATCGTGAAGCCAGACTTATCGCACGGGGTGTTGTCTCGGCACTGGATATGGCGGCGTAAACGTCGCGGTTTTAGACTGGAGATCGGATGATCGGCTTCTTGGGCCAACTGCTGACCTATGTGGTCCCGTTTCTGCTGGTCCTGACCGTCGTGGTCACGATCCACGAACTCGGCCATTTCCTTACGGCCCGCGCTTTCCGCGTAAAGATCGATCGTTTCGCTATCGGCTTTGGCCGCGCCATCTTCCAACGCACCGACAAGCACGGCGTGGAATGGCGCGTCGGCTGGCTGCCTCTGGGCGGCTATGTGAAATTTGCCGGTGATCTGGATGAAACCGGCGTGCCGGACCGTGCCGGGCTGGAAGAACTGCGCAAGCGGATCGTCGCCACCGAAGGGCAGGGTGCAGAGCGCGCCTATATGTATTTCAAGCCAATCTGGCAGCGCGCCCTCATCGTAGCGGGCGGCCCGTTCGCTAACTTTGCGCTGGCCATGGCCATCTTTACCCTGATCTTCTCTGTCGTGGGCGCGCCGCAAAGCCCGGCGCGGGTCATGGACGTATCGGATGGTTCGCCAGCCGCCCAGGCCGGCTTCGAGAAAAATGACGTCATTACCCACGTCAACGGCCGCGCCATCGAAGATAGCTCCGAAGTCATCCGGGCTGTCGTGCTTTCCAGCAATACGCCTGTGAATTTCACGGTCGAACGCGGCCAGGCGATCGTTTCTATCGTCGCGACCCCCGTTCGCACCATGGTGGATGATCCTGTCGGTGGCCGCGTCTCCATGGGACGTATCGGTCTCGCGCTGGGGTCTCTTCCTAACGAAGTGCGTCGCGTCCGCTATTCGCCCGTCGCGGCCGTGGGCAAGGGCGTCGAAGAGATCGGCGACATTCTGGGCACAACCTTCAAGTATATCGGCCGCATTTTCACTGGCCGCGAAAATGGCGATCAGTTCAGTGGACCGCTCGGCATTGCCCGTGCTTCCGGAGCGATCACAAACGCTGCAGTAGCCGTAAATCCCGATCCCGCTGTGGCTACGTTAAACCTGTTGCTGACGCTAACGCACTTTGCCGCCATACTTTCGGTCGGAATCGGATTTTTAAATCTTTTGCCGATTCCGGTTTTGGATGGGGGGCACCTTATGTTCTACGCTTATGAAGCTATTGCTAAACGCCCCTTGGACGCCCGTATTCAGGCTGCCGGTTACAGAGTTGGACTTGCCATGTTGGCCTGTTTGATGTTGTTCGCCACTTGGAACGACCTACAGAAGCTGAATCTTTTTAAATTCCTTGGCGGGCTCGTCGCGTGAGTCGAGACCTGCCCCTAAGGACATCCCGAATGATCGACCTGATGAACCGAACTTCCTTCCGCGCGCGAATTCTGGGTCCGAGTAGTATCGCCCTCGTGATGGCCGCTGGTCTGGCCACGCCATCGTTGGCCCAGCAAGCTGCTCCGGTTGCCCAAGAGACGCCGAACATTGTGGTGCCCGAGTCTGATCGCGCCCAGGTGAACCGCATCGTGGTTCGCGGGAATCAGCGCATCGATCAAACGAC
Organism: Brevundimonas sp. GN22; assembly: GCF_054824005.1. Lineage (NCBI taxonomy): Bacteria > Pseudomonadati > Pseudomonadota > Alphaproteobacteria > Caulobacterales > Caulobacteraceae > Brevundimonas > Brevundimonas sp. GN22. Next base: position 26,371 of record NZ_JSYD01000015.1, read on the forward strand.
GGTCCTGTCCTACCTGCCGATCCAGCCGGGCGACATCGTCGATCCGGTGACGTTCGACGTTGCTGTTCGTACTCTGTACCGCACCAACCTGTTCGCCAACGTCCAGTTGGGCCTGCAGCCGAATGGCGATCTGGTGATCGAAGTGGTCGAGAACCCGATCATCAACCAGGTGACGTTCGAGGGTAACAAGGCTCTCACCGAGAAGAAGCTGCGCGACGAAGTCAGCATCAACCCCCGTGGCATCTACACCCGTGCGCGCGTTCAGGAAGACGTTGGCAAGATCGTGGAACTGTACCGTATGTCGGGCCGTATCTCGGCCACGGTGACGCCGCGTCTGGTTCAACTGGACCAGAACCGCGTAGACGTCGTGTTCGAGATCGATGAAGGCCCCGAGAGCGGTATCTCGGGCATCACCTTCCTCGGTAACAAAGCTTTCACCGACGCCGAATTGCGCGAAGTTATGGTCACCCAGACCTCGCGTTGGTGGCGCCTGTTCTCGTCGAACGACAACTACGACCCGAACCGTCTCGACTACGACCGCGAGCAACTGCGTAAGTTCTATACGAACCGCGGCTACTACGACTTCACCATTCGTTCGTCGGTTGCAGAACTGAAGCCGGACAACAGCGCGTTCGCTGTGACCCTGACCGTGGACGAGGGCGATAAATACACCTTCGGCGACGTCAAGGTTGTCACCGAAAGCGACCGCTTGAATGCAGAGTTCCTGACCAGCCTGCTGCCGATCCGCTCGGGTGACCTGTACCAGAGCGACCGCATTGAAACGGCAGTCGACACCCTGACGTTCGCCGCCGGCTCGGCAGGTTACGCCTTCGTTGATATCAACCCGACCTATCGCGCCAATCCGGAAACCGACAAGGTTGACGTGACCTTCAATGTCCGCGAAGGCCAGCGCGTCTATGTCCAGCGCATCAACGTCGTGGGCAACACCCGCACGCTGGACAGCGTGATCCGTCGCGAAATGCTGCTGGGCGAGGGCGATGCCTTCAACCGCAACCTGATCGAGCGCTCGCGTAACAATCTGCGTGCACTGGGCTTCTTCAAGGATGTGAAAATCGAGGAGACCCGTGGCTCGGCACCGGACCGCTCCATCGTCAACGTGACGGTTGAAGAGCAGCCGACGGGCGAACTGTCGGTGGGTGCCGGCTTCAGCTCGTTTGACAGCTTCACCCTGAACCTCGGCATCACCGAGCGTAACTTCCGCGGTCGTGGCCAGAACATCGTGGCCCGCGCAGAGTGGGGCTCGATCCGTCAACAGATCGACTTCCGATTCACTGAGCCGAAGTTCATGGGCCGCGATATCGCTGCTGGTTTCGACCTGTTCCACACCCGCCTCGATCTGAGCGAGTACTCGTCCTACGACTACCGCTCGACCGGCGCAGGTGTGCGTCTGACCTATCCGCTCAACAACTACACCCGTCTCAGCCTGCGCTACTTCATCAAGGATGATGAGGTCATGGTGCCGAACAGCTACTGCTCGCAAGCAGGTTACGGCTCGTCGGCCCTGTGTGATCAGATCGGTGCCTATATCAACTCGTCGGCAGGCTACACCCTGTTCGTGGACCGTCGTAACGACCCCATCCGCGCGACCCGCGGCTGGACCGCTGCACTACGTCAGGATCTGGCCGGTATCGGCGGCGATGTGAACTACATCAAGACCGAGATCGATGGTGCCTACTACTACGGCATCACGCCGAATTGGGTCGTCAGCGTCCAGGGCTCTGTCGGCTACGTCGCGGGCTGGGCCGGTGACTCGATCCGCATTAACGACCGCTTCTTCAAGGGCGGCCAGTCGTTCCGAGGTTTTGAAACCGCCGGTATGGGCCCGCGCGATCTGACCACGACCGACGCCCTCGGCGGCAACTTCTACGCCATCGGCACCGTCGAACTGACGGTCCCGAACGGTCTGCCTGAGCAGTATGGCATCAAGACCAGCCTGTTCGCGGACGTGGGTACGCTTGGCCAGTTGGACGACCGTTACCTCGTCAACTCGCAGGGTCTGCCCAACCCGCAAATCGTTGATGACATGGCATTGCGCGCCGCTGCGGGCCTCAGCATCCACTGGCGTTCGCCGATGGGTCCGATCCGCTTCGATCTGTCGAAGGTCCTCGCCAAGGAAGACTACGACAAGACCGAAACCTTCCGCTTCTCGACCTCTACCCAGTTCTAAACCGCGGCTTTCAGCCCGCACTAAGGCTTAACACTATGAAGATGCTTTCTATCGGTGCATTCGCTCTGGCCACGCTGACCGCTTCGGCTGCTGCAGCTCAACAGGCTCCGGCAAACCCGGGTCCGGTCCTGCCGGGCGTCTGCTCATTCTCGGGCGAGCGCGTTCTTGGCGCTTCGGCCGCTGGCCAAGCCCTGCAAGCCCGCATGGTCCAACTGTACCAAGAAGTTCAAGGCGAACTGCAGCCGTACGCCACCTCGATCGAGAGCGAAGCCCAGCAGCTGCAACAAAGCGCCGCCAGCCTGTCGGAAGCTGATCGCAACAGCCGCCTGCAAGCGCTGCAAACCCGTGACCGCGAACTGCAACAACTGCAGCAAACCCGCGCTAACGAGCTGCGCTACACCCAGTCGGTTCAAGCTCAAGCCATCGATACCGCTGCACGTCCGATCGTGATCGCTGTGTACCAAGAGCGTGGTTGCGGCGTCCTACTGTCGGCTGAAGCCGTCGCCTACATCAACCCTGCTATGGACATCACGGACACCGTAATCCAGCGCCTGAACGCTCAGCTGCCTTCGCTGTCGTTCAACCGCATGCCGGTTCCGGTTCAAGCTCAGAACTAATAGGGGCCATGCCCGACACGACCTTCTTCACGACCTTGCCCCCCCGCACGGTCTCCGCCATCGCCGCTGATCTCGGCGCGGAGGTGATCCGGGGTGGAGAGGTCATCGTATCGGCGGTTGCGCCCCTGTCCGGAAAGGACGGGGGCGCTATCGCTTTTATGGGTGATCGCAAATTTCTATCGGCGCTACGGGAAACCCGCGCCGCTTGCGTCATCGTACATCCATCCATGGTGGAGCACGTCCCCGACGGCGTGGCGATCATCGCCTCGCGTCAAGCGCAGGCCGACTGGGCGCGCACGTCGATGATGCTGCACGCCCCGCGTCGCCTTACGCGCTCGATCCCGCTGTCCGAAGCGGCGGAAGACGACACCGTCGTCACCGAGCCGGGTGTGGTGATCGGCGAGGGAGCCCGCATCGGTCGGGGTTCCTACATCGGTGCAAACACGGTCATTGGCTCGGGCGTACAGATCGGCCGTGACTGCGTGATCGGCTCGAACGCCAGTCTAACCTTCTGCCTGTTGGGGGACAGGGTGAAGGTCTATTCGGGCGTCCGTATCGGCGAATCCGGCTTTGGTGCCGCTGTTTCTCGCGACGGCCCGATCGACATTCCGCAACTTGGCCGCGTAATCCTTCAGGACAACGTGACCATTGGTGCGAACTCTTGTGTGGACCGCGGGGCCTATGACGACACCGTCATTGGCGAAAACACCAAGATCGATAATCTGGTCATGATCGGCCACAACTGCGTCATTGGCCGTAACAACCTGATGGCGGCAAACACCGGCATTTCGGGTTCGGTTACGACCGGCGACAATGTCATCTTCGGCGGCAAGGCCGGCATCGGTGACCACATCAACATCGGCGAAGGCGCACGAGTTGCGGCCGGTGCCGGTGTGCTAGCCGACATTCCGCCCGGTGAAACATGGTCCGGCTATCCGGCTAAACCCCTTCGCCAGTTCCTGCGCGAAACGGTCTGGCTCTCTAAACAAGTGGCCCACCGTAAGGGCTCGAAGGAATCTCAAGCATGAGCGAACAGATCAACATCGACTATGCCGAGGTGATGCGTCGCCTGCCGCACCGTTACCCGTTCCTGCTCGTCGACAAGGCTGAGAACTTCGTTCCGGCCACGTCGATCACCGGCATCAAGAACGTAACGCACAACGAGCCGTTCTTCCCCGGTCACTTCCCGATTGATCCGGTTATGCCGGGCGTTCTGATCGTCGAGGCCATGGCCCAGACGGGCGCTCTGCTGATGTCCAAGACGCTGGACGTGGCTGTGGCTGACAAGGTCATCATGTTCATGTCGATTGATGGCGTGCGCTTCCGCAAGCCGGCCCGTCCGGGCGATCAACTGCGCATGGAAGTGAAGGTCATCAAGGCTCGCGGCGACGCCTACAAGTTCCGTGGCGAGACCTTCATCGATGGCAAACTCGCCGCCGAAGCCGAGTTCATGGCCATGGTCGTGACGGTTCAGGAGCCTGCGGCGTGAGCAATGTCCACCCGACAGCCGCCGTCGATTCCAGCGCCGTCATTGCGGACGGCGCTATCGTCGGACCGTGGAGTGTCGTCGGACCGAACGTAAGTCTGGCTGACGGCGTCGTGCTGAAATCGCACGTCGTGGTCCAACAGGACACCACGATCGGTGCCAACACTGTCGTGCACCCGTTTGCGCTGGTCGGCGGCGACCCACAACACCTCGGCTACAAGGGTGAACAGGTTCTCCTCCAGATCGGCGAGAACAACATCATCCGCGAGCACTCGACGCTGAACCGCGGCACGCCGCAGGGCACGGGTGTGACCATCCTTGGCAACAACTGCCTGTTGATGACGGGTGCACACATCGGCCACGACTGCGTCGTCGAAGACAATGTCACCATGGCCAACAATGCGACGTTGGGCGGTCACGCCCACATCGGCGCGCGCACCTTCCTGGGTGGCCTCTGTGCAGTGCACCAAAACGCTCGTGTGGGGCAGGGCGCGATCATCGGCGGTCTTGCCGCTGTAACCCGCGACGTCATCCCCTACGGCTCGGCATGGGGCAACCATGCGCGTCTGCGTGGACTGAATATCATCGGCCTGAAACGCAAGGGTTACGGGAAGGATCAACTTCGTCGTCTGCTGGCCTTCTACCGCGAACTGTTCGAGGGCGAGGGTGCCTTTGCCGACCGTCTGGTCAGCGTGGGCGACAGATATTCGGACATTCCGGAAATTGTCGAAATCCTCGACTTCATTCGCGATGGTGCTAAACGCCCGCTCTGCCTACCGAACGCTGAATGAAAAAGCTTGGACTGATCGCTGGCGGCGGCGACCTGCCTGCCTCCGTGGCGGCCCGCTGCGAAGAAGAAGGCCGCGCGGTCTATGTGATCCGTCTTGATGGTTTCGCCGACGACAGCGTATCGCGCTGGCCCGGCGAGACCATCGGCATGGCCCAGATCGGCACCATCCTGAAGGCTCTTCGCCGCGAAAACTGCGAGGCAGTTTGTTTGGCGGGATACGTAAATCGTCCTGATTTCAAAACGTTGAAGCCGGATTTTAAGGGCGCGACTCTGCTTCCGGGCATTGTCGCTGCGGCCACCAAGGGTGACGACGCCCTGCTACGTAAAATCCTCGGGGTGTTCGAAGGCGAAGGTTTCGCCGTCGAAGGTGCCGATGACATTCTGGGCAGCCATATGCTCTCCGCCGGCGCGCTGGGATCGGTAAGCCCTACTCCGGAGCAGATGTCGGACCTGAGAAAAGCTATCCATGTCGCTGAAAAATCAGGTGAACTTGATATCGGTCAGGGCGCCGTTGTAGCTGACGGCCTCGTGTTGGCTGTCGAAGCTCAAGAGGGCACTGACCTGATGCTGACCCGCGTCGCAGCTCTGCCGCAAGATTTGCGCGGGACACCAGCGACCCGCAAGGGCGCGCTGGCCAAGGCACCCAAGCCCATCCAGGACATCCGTGTCGATATGCCTGTCATCGGTCCTCGCACGGTTGAGCTGGCTGCCCAGGCCGGCCTTGCCGGCATCGGCGGATATGAGGGCCGGCTGATCATCATGGACATCGATGCGACGCGCCAGACTGCGGATCGCCTAGGAATGTTCGTATGGGGCATTGCCGGAGGCGAGCGTGTCTGAGCCAACCAAAATCATGCTGATCGCCGCCGAGGCTTCCGGCGATGCGCTGGGCGCAGGCCTAGCCAAGTCGCTGAAGGAGCGCGTGGGAACCGATCTGACGCTGGTTGGCGTCGGAGGGCCCCGTATGGCGGCCGAGGGGATTAAAAGCCCTTTCGACATTGCGGAGCTCTCGATCCTTGGATGGATCGACGGCATCAAAGCCTACGGGCGCGTGAAGAAGCGTATCGACGAAACGGTCGCATTTGTCCTGCGTGAACGACCGCAGGCAATCGTTTTGATCGATTCGTGGGGCTTCACCATCCGCGTGGCCAAGGCCGTTCGTAAGGTGGCTCCGGAAATCACCCTGATCAAATACGTCGGACCTCAGGTTTGGGCGTCGCGACCGAAGCGCGCTAAGGTGCTGGCCAGTGCGGTCGATCACCTGCTCGCGCTTTACACCATCGACGCGCCGTGGTTCGAGCGCGAAGGCTTGCCGACCACTGTGGTTGGATCGTCCGCTTTGCACATCGACATGAGCGGTGCTGATGGCGACGCCTTCCGTGCCAAGCGGGGCATTGCGGCTGATGCACCTTTATTGCTCGTCCTGCCAGGGAGCCGCCCTAGCGAGATCGAACGCATGACGTCCGTCTATGAAGAGACGGTCAAGCGCGTCAAATCCCAGATACCGGGCTTGCAGGTTGCCGTGATTGCGGCGGGCACTGTAGCTGACGATGTAGCAGGCCGCGTGGCGGCTTGGCCCTTCCGCGCACATCTGGTTCAAGAAGACGAGAAGTACGCGGCCATGAAGGCGGCCAATCTCGCCTTGGCTACCAGCGGCACGGTCTCAAGCGAGATCGGCATGGCTGGCACCCCAATGGTGATCGCCTACCGCATCGACAACCTGTCCTATGCGCTGATGAAGCGTCTGGTGACGGCCAAATATATCACCATGCTGAACATCGCCGCTGATCGTGAAGTCGCGCCAGAGTTCATCCAGCATGATGCGACGCCCGAAAACCTGACCAAGGCTGTGGTGGAGAGGTTGGCCAACCCAGATTTGGCAGGGGCGCAGGCCAAGGCCCAACTCGAGGCGCTCGAGGCGCTGGGCGGGGGTGGACCGCATCCTTCGGACATCGCCGCGGATGCAGTCCTAAAGGTTCTAGCCGACCGTAAGGTCTGACTTACTTCGTCATCCACGGGCGAGATTTACCCGCACCAATACGTTTGTTCTGTTCGCGTTGGAAAGCGCCGCCACGCGGTGCTTGCTCGCGCGCCGCGATGGCTTCCTGCTTTTGGCGCAGGGCGCGTTGGATCGGCGTCTCGTTCTGGGTGTTTTCGTTTGTCATGTCGCCCTTTAACACAGTTGGACCATGACCGCAGACAAAGAAAAACGCCGGGGCAAAACCCCGGCGTTTTCCATTTGATCTGTTCGGATCGATTAGCCGCGCTTGTCGATCGGAACGTAATCGCGCTGCGTCGGGCCGGTGTACAGCTGACGCGGACGACCGATTTTCTGGGTCGGATCGGCCATCATTTCCTGCCACTGCGAGATCCAGCCGACGGTGCGGGCCAGAGCGAACAGGACGGTGAACATGGTGGTTGGGAAGCCCATCGCCGACAGGGTGATACCCGAGTAGAAGTCTACGTTCGGGAACAGCTTGCGCGAGGTGAAGTACTCGTCCGACAGGGCGACCTTTTCCAGTTCCTTGGCAACGAGGAACAGCGGGTCGTTTGCACGGCCGGTCGCTTCCAGCACTTCGTATGCCGACTGCTGCATGACCTTCGCGCGCGGGTCGTAGTTCTTGTACACGCGGTGGCCGAAGCCCATGAGCTTGTACTTACGATCCTTAACGCCTTGGATGAACTCAGGAATACGGTCCGGGGTACCGATTTCCTTCAGCATGTTCAGGGCTTCTTCGTTCGCGCCACCGTGCGACGGGCCCCACAGGCAGGCGATGCCCGCTGCGATACAAGCGAACGGGTTTGCGCCCGACGAACCGGCCAGACGGACGGTCGAGGTCGAGGCGTTTTGCTCGTGGTCGGCGTGCAGGGTGAAGATGCGGTCCATGGCGCGGACCAGACGCGGGTCGACCTGATAGTCTTCAGCCGGAACGGCGAAGCACATACGCAGGAAGTTTTCGGCGTACGACAGGTCGTTGCGCGGCGAGATGAACGGCTGGCCGACGTGGTACTTATAAGCACGGGCAGCGATGGTCGGCATCTTGGCGATCAGACGGATGGCCGAGATGTCGCGCTGAACCGGATCATGGATGTCCAGGCTGTCGTGGTAGAATGCCGACAGAGCGCCGACGGTACCAACCATGATCGCCATCGGGTGGGCGTCGCGACGGAAGCCCTCAAAGAAGCGGTCAAACTGCGCGTGCAGCATGGTGTGGCGGGTGACGGTTTCCTTGAACGCTTCGTATTCGGCAGCGTTCGGCAGCTCACCCTTGAGCAGCAGGTGGCAAACTTCCAGGAAGTTCGATTCCGAGGCCAGTTGGTCAATCGGATAGCCGCGGTGCAGCAGCACGCCAGCGTCGCCGTCGATATAGGTCAGAGCCGACTCGCACGAAGCGGTCGAGGTGAAGCCCGGGTCGAAGGTGAAAGCACCGGTGCCCGCATACAGCTTGCGAATGTCGATGACGTCCGGACCGGTCGAACCGGCCAGAACGGGGAGGTCGATGCTCTTGTCGCCGAGGGTAAGAGTGGCGGCAGGTTTAGCTTGTTCAGTCATCTGGGCCCCTTGTTATACTTGGACCGGGCGCGGGGAGGCGGACGGCCTTGTGTTGGTTGGTGTGTTACTTAGTCTGTTGCAGCGCATCATCCAAGCGCTGGAGACTTTCGTCGCGGCCGATAGCGACCAGAATTTTTGCAATATCTGGAGCTGGAACGCCGCCCGTCAAAGCGGCGCGCGCAAAAGGCCCGATTTTACCGAAGCCTACGCCTTCTTTTTCAGCAAAAAGTTTAAGCGAAGCTTCAAGGTTTTCTACTGACCAACCCTGAATTTCGGTCAGGAATTCACGAAGTCGTGAAAGGCGGTCGAGGTTTTCGCCTTGCAGCAAACCACGGCTTTTCTCGTTTAGCGCGATTGGGTTCACCAGAAGGGCGAATTGAGCCTGATCAGCCAGTTCCGGAACCATCTTGGCCCGGTCCTTGATCAAGGGAATGACGCGCAGCAGTTTTTCGCGTGCCGCTGCATCAAGGGTCTGGCCCCGCGAGGCCAGCACGCCAGTGGTCAGATCAGCCAATCGCTGATCGTCGGCCTGGCGAATCCAGTGGGCGTTGACGTGCGCCAGCTTGTCGAAGTCCAGACGCGCCGGAGCCTTGTTGATGCCGCCGAAGTCGAACCAGGTCTTGGCCTGTTCGTCGTCAAACAATTCATCATCGCCATGAGCCCAGCCGAGGCGCGCCAGGTAGTTACGCATAGCTTCGGGCAGGTAGCCCATCTCGGCATATTCGTGGACAGCCTGTGCGCCGTGACGCTTGGACAGCTTGGCACCGTCAGGACCGTGAATCAGCGGGATGTGGGCAAACGTTGGGCGCGTCCAGCCCAGAGCATCATAAATCAGGCCCTGACGCGCAGCGTTGTTCAGGTGGTCATCACCGCGAATAACGTGCGTCACGCCCATATCGTGGTCATCGACAACCACGGCAAGGTTGTAGGTCGGAGCACCATCCGAGCGCAGAATAACCAGATCATCCAGGGCCGAAGATTCCCAGCGAACCGTTCCCTGAACAGCATCATCGACAATGACTGACTGTCCCAGCGGGCGACGGAAGCGAACCGTGAAGGGGTTACCCGCTTCGGCGTCGGTCGGCTCACGGTCGCGCCACGGCGATACGAAGTCCTTGCCCTCGGCCTTGGCCTGATCGCGCAGAGCCCCGGTTTCTTCAGCGGAAAGGTAGTCGCGATAGGCGTGACCGGTGTCGAGCAGTTGCTGGACTACCTCGCGGTGACGGTCAGCGCGCGAGAACTGATAGACCGGTTCTTCATCGGCGTGGAGGTTCAGCCAGTCCAGACCATCGAAAATGGCCTTTACCGCTTCGTCGGTCGAGCGCTCGCGGTCGGTGTCTTCAATACGGATCAGGAATTTGCCGCCGTGGCCCTTGGCGTACAACCAATTGAATAACGCGGTTCTCGCGCCGCCGATATGCAGGTAGCCTGTCGGCGAGGGGGCAAAGCGGGTGACAACAGTCGAAGATGGGGAGGTCATAGGCAATGAGTCCAATTCGGCCGCCCTTATACGCTCGTCAGCGACAAAACGAAGCCTTACGGTAAAGTTGATCGACGGTTTCCGTTCTCTCCTTAAGCACGAATGGATGGCCCAAAGTGACCGCTGGCCACTGTGGAGCGCCGTCTGCTTTGGTGCAGGTTGTGCCAGTTATTTCTGGTTTCGGACAGAGCCACCCCTTTGGCCGCTGCTTATATTTGCGGCCCTAAGCCTTTTAACGTGGGGATTTTCGCGTGTCCGAGGTGCGGCCAGATCGGTAACTTTGCCGTTGCTCATGCTCGCCTGCATGGCTGGAGGACTAGCCACGGGCAAGGCGCGTTCCGATGCAGTTGCTGCGCCCATTGCGCCGTCTATGGGCAAACCGACTTTGGTCGAAGCGTATGTAATCGATGTCGATTCTCCGGGGGCGAGAGGTCATCGCGTGATTCTGGCACCGGTTCGGATTCGCGGACTGGAGCCAGAGCAGGTTCCGCATCGCGTCCGCGCCACTGTCAAAGGCGAGCCCCCGCGACCGGGTGAGGCGGTGACGATATTCGGGCTTTTGAACCCTCCGCCCGCCCCGGCCAGTCCGGGCAGCTACGACTTCGGGCGAGGGGCATGGTTCGAGAGTATGGGCGGCGTATTGTTCGGTCTGACGGAGGCGCGATCTGCCGATCTTGCCGAGCCACCCTACGCAGTGCGGCAGGAAATGCGCATCAATGCGATCCGGTTCGCGTTGGCCGAAAGGTTGGTAGCGCGGCTGGGCGAACAAAGAGGCGGCATTGCCGCCGCAATGGTCACGGGCCACGAGACTTGGATCGGTGCAGACGACCTCCAGGCGATGCGGGATTCGGGACTGGCGCACATCCTGTCGATCTCGGGCCTGCACATGGCGGTGGTTGGGGGATTTGTATTCTTCCTGATACGCCTGCTGGTGGCTCTGGTGCCGTGGCTGGCGTTAAGGGCGTCCGGAAAGAAGATTGCAGCCGTGGCGGGCTTGCTGGCGGTCGGGGCCTATCTGTTGCTGTCCGGTGCACCGGCTCCGGCCGAAAGGGCGGCGGTGACAGCAGCGATTGCCTTCGGTGCCATTCTGCTGAACAGAAAAGCCATCAGCATGCGGGCGCTGGCGACGGCCGCTTTCGTCGTTCTCTTGTTGCAACCCGAAGCGGTGATCACGCCCGGCTTCCAAATGTCGTTTGCAGCAACGGCTGCTCTGGTGGCGCTAGCCGAGATTTGGCCAAGACGGATACGCGAGATCAACACGCCATGGCCGATAGCCGCGCTCCAACGGGCACTTTCGTGGGGTGGCACAGCGATCGCAGCAAGCCTGGTGGCGGGGCTCGCGACGGGGCCTTTCGTGATGCATCACTTCAACCGCACCAGCGTCTATGGACTGGTTGCGAATATGGCCAGCGCGCCGTTGGCGGATTTGATCATGCTTCCGGCGCTGGCCTTGGGTGCGGTGTTGGAGCCATTCGGGCTTGGCGGACCGTTCCTCTGGGTTGCAGGCGTGGGCGTGGAGGCCATGTTGGCGGTCGGGCATTGGGCTGCCTCCTTGCCCGGAGCTGTTCAGACCATGGCCAGTGCACCCGCTATAGCCCTTCCGGTCGCCTTCATCGGCGTTCTGTTCATGTGCCTATGGCGCGGATGGCTGCGACTGCTTGGACTACCCATGGCATGCGCGGTTTTGTTGTGGCCGCGACCTGAACCTCCATCGATCTGGATAGGCGAGGCCGCCACCAATGCCGCATGGGTTGAAGGCCAGCAGGCGACAGTTTTTCGTCCTGTCAGGGCATTCGCATCGCAGATCTGGGCGCAGCGATGGAATTTGGAAGTTCAGCAGCGCGACAAGTCCGACTGGACTTGCGGGAGAACGCATTGTCACCAATCCGAAGGCATCGCCCCTATAGCGCTGTGGTGGGGAAGGGCGGTGCCGGCAACCGACAAGCTGGAGGCTATGTGCATGGCCGCGGAAGTCGTTGCCGTCAGGTCGGTCGTGGCGGATTTACCTGCGGCCTGTAGCAATCGTCTGGTGCTGGACGGTCATGACTTCGCTGAAGGCGGAGCCGTCCAACTTTGGCGCGACCCCTCGGGTTGGCGTGCCAAATGGGTGCGGGACACGCGCGGGGTCAGGCCTTGGTCACGCTGGGGCGACCCCGACTATCAGTGATAGCGGCGCAGCAGGCCCACCAGCTTGCCCTGAACCTCGACCTGATCCGGACCGAAGATGCGGGTCTCATAGGCGCGGTTGGCCGGTTCCAGCGCAATCGACTGACCCTTGCGGCGCAGACGCTTGAGGGTAGCCTCTTCGCCTTCGACCAGAGCGACGACGATTTCGCCGTTGTTGGCGTTGTTGGTGCGTTTAATGACGACGGTGTCGCCATCGAAGATGCCCGCTTCGATCATGGAATCGCCCTCGATCTCCAGCAGGTAGTGCTCTCCGGAGCCCAGCATGGATTCGGGAACGAAAAAGCGGTCCTGTTCGTGCTGAATAGCGGCAATCGGCGTACCGGCGGCGATCTTGCCCAGCAGCGGCAGTTCGCGCACGTCGTTCGCCGCTTGAGGCACGGCGCGGTTCTGGCCGCCACCTTCGATGACATCAGGCTTGAACGGTGCGCGGCCCTTGGCGGGTGCAGCAGCCGTGGCCTGTTCCGGCATTTTGACAACTTCGAGAGCGCGGGCGCGGTGCGCCAGTCGGCGAATGAAGCCACGTTCCTCAAGAGCGGTGATCAGGCGGTGGATGCCCGACTTCGATGCCAGATCCAGCGCTTCCTTCATCTCGTCGAAAGAAGGCGACACGCCGGTTTCCTTGATGCGTTCGTGGATGAACATCAGGAGTTCGTGCTGCTTCTTGGTGAGCATGTCAGAGCGCTTTCAGAACAAGGCGTGAACCGTTGCCGAATGTTCTGTAAGTGTTCTGGTTAAAAGTCAACTAACGCCAGCTTGAAACAACAACAGGCGCACGAGGGCGCTGGGCGGTTTGTTTCAATTTTCAGGAAAGCGTTTCGGACCAAGAGCGGTATGCGCCACTCCGTACTTCTTAAAGAAGGGGAGTGGCGCGAGTGACGGGGCTCGAACCCGCGACCTCCGGCGTGACAGGCCGGCACTCTAACCAACTGAGCTACACCCGCTTGGTCCCGTTCGCGCCTTGTCCGGCGGGAACGAGGTGGTGTTTAGGTGGGGCTTCGTTTCGGGTCAACGGAAAAAATGCAGAGCCCTGAAAAAATACGGCAATTTGCGAAATGGATAGCGAATTCAGAACCTTGTTAGATACGAAGACGGGGACGTTGCCGCCCCCGCAAAAGCCCGCAAATCCGGCCTTTATCGTCCCTTGTCACTGAGCAGAAGCGCTGGCCCATCCGGCGGCGTGGTGTCTCCGGCCCCGAGTGAGAGCTGCATGAAAATAACGTCGCGCCATCCGTCCAACTTCCATCCAGCAGATGTGAATCGGCCGGAATCCGCGAATCCCCGTGAGCGATGCAGCGCGATTGACGACTCATTTTCGGAATCGCCGATGACCGCGACCATCTGGCGGACGCCTTTTCCTTCGCATTCGTGAATCAGTCGGTCGAGAAGAGCGCCGCCGACGCCCATGCCCTTGGCTTCCGGATCGAGATAAATCGAATCCTCGGCCATGTAACGATAGGCCTCGCGGGCGCGGAACGGACCGGCATAGGCATAGCCCATGACCTGACCGTCTTTCTCGGCAACCAGATAGGGCATGCCCAGCGCCCGCACATAGGCAAAGCGGGCTTTCATCTCGTTTTCGGTCGGGGGCACCAATTCGAAAGTGCCGCAGGCTTCGTTGACCCATCTGGCATAGATTTGCGTGATGGCGAGGAAGTCATCTTCCACCGCCTCACGAATAATGAACTCAGGCATCAGGCGAAGTCTTTTTCCCAGCCCTTGTTCACGGCCCAGATCGCGAAGGCGTAATCCAGCGCGATATCCTTCAGATAGTCGAAGCGACCCGACGAGGCGAAGTGGCCCGCCTCCATATTGATCTTCAGCAGGACGGGATTGGTCGAGGTGGTGTGGTCGCGCAGACGGGCGACCCATTTCTGCGGTTCCCAATAGGTCACGCGGGGGTCGGACAGACCGCCGGTCGCCAGTACCGCGGGGTACGCCTTGGCCGAAATCTGATCGTATGGGCTGTACGACCACATGTAGTCGTAAGCTTCGGCGTCCTCGAGGGGATTACCCCATTCCGGCCATTCCGGCGGGGTGAGGGGCAGGGAGGTGTCGCTCATGGTGTTGATCAGGTCCACGAACGGTACGCCGCCGATGATGCCTGCCCACAGTTCGGGGCGCATATTGGTGACGGCCCCCATCAGCAGACCACCAGCCGAGCGGCCCTCGGCCACGATGTGGCCTGCGCGGGCATAGTCTTTGTCGATCAGGTGATCGGCGGCCGCGATGAAGTCGGTGAAGGTGTTCTTCTTGGTGAAGCGGCGGGCGTTCAGGAACCAGTTCCAGCCCTTGTCCGCACCACCGCGAATGTGGGCGATGGCATAGATGAAGCCGCGATCCACCAACGACAGACGGTTGGTCGAGAAGCCCGCAGGCATCGACATACCGTAGGAGCCATAGCCGTACAGCAGCACAGGCGCGCTGCCGTCCGCGGGCGTGTCCTTGTGGCGCAGGATGGAGACGGGGACCAGTTCTCCGTCGGCAGCCGGAGCGTTCAGGCGTTCGACGATGTAATCGGCGGGGTTATGACCCGACGGCACTTCCTGAACCTTGCGCAGGGTGCGCTCGCGGGTCTTCTGGTCATAGTCGTAAACCGAGGTCGGCGTGGACATGGAATTGTAGGTGTAGCGGATAACCGTAGTGTCGAATTCCGACGCGCCTGCCAGCGACAGGCTGTAGGCCGGCTCGTCCACGGCGATCTCGTGCTCTGAACCCGCGCGGTCGCGAATGACGATCCTGGTGTTGGCGTCCGAGCGTTCCTGACGCGAGACAAAGTCCTTCGTCAGCGAGAAGCCTTCGATGTACCGACCCGGCGTATGGGGAACGAGGTCCGTCCAGTTGGCCTTGGCGGGGGCGTTTGTCGGGGCTTCGACGATTTTGAAGTCGATGGCGTCGTCAGCGTTGGTACGGATTACCCAGCGGTCGCCCCAGTGATCCATCGAATAGAGGCGGGCCTCTACGCGCGGCTCTACGACCACCGGCGTTGCGGTGGGGTTGGTGCCCGGGATCAGACGCGATTCTGAAGTTTCCTGATTGGCGATTGTCACCAGCATGAAGGCATCGTCCGAAGTACGGCCGAAGCCGAGGAACATGCCCTCGTCCTCTTCCTCATAAACGAGGGTCGTTTCTCCGCCTTTGGCCGGTCGGCGGAAAATCTTGTCAGGACGGCCGTTGTCGTTGCGATTGGTCCAGAAGATCCACTGGCTGTCCGGCGAGAAGGTGAAGTCGCCCGTTGCGGAGTCGATGACATCCGGCAGGACCTGACCGGTAGCGAGGTCCTTCACGTAGATTTTGTAGACTTCGGAGCCTTGGGCATCCTCGGAATAGGCGAACAGGCTGTGATCTGGGCTGACCTCGGTATCGCCGACTTCGGAATAGGCCTTGCCCTCGGCCAGTTTGTTGGCGTCCAGCAGGATTTCTTCGCCGTCGGTGCGGCCACGCGGGCGGCGGCAGTACAGTGGGTGCTGATCACCCACATTATAGCGGGTGTAGTATTCCCACGGACCATCAGCGGACGGGACCGAGGCGTCGTCTTCCTTGATGCGGCCCTTCATCTCCTCGAACATCTGGGCCTGAAGCGTGGTGGTCGAGGCCATCATGGCTTCGCGATAGGCGCTCTCTTCGTTGAGATGCTCTTTGACGTCCTGTTTGATCAGTTTCGGATCACGCAGAACGGCCTGCCAGTTGTCGTCCTTCATCCACTGATATTCATCGGTGCGGGTGCGACCCAGCTGTTCGATGGTGACAGGGACTTTCTTGGCAACGGGCGGTACAGGGCGAGGCATTCGGGCTCCGGTAGTCTGGGTAATCGACGGGTAGGCGAGGGCAGGTGTCGCGGCCACAAGGCCGGCGACGGTGGTAGCGAGTAGCTCGCGGCGATTCATAGACCCTGCCTCCCAGTGAACTTGTGAAACGGACCTTGTGCCGGTCGCGTCATAAGGTCAAATGTCGATCATGGTCCTCGACGCATATCCCCCCGAACCGCCCGTTGCCCAGTCGCCTGCTGCCGAGTGGGACATGACCCTCGGCCTGATCAGCGCGACGATCCAGATCGACCAGTCGATTGGCGGGGGGCGACGCAAAGTCGGGACGGGATTTCTGATCGAGGCACCGCGCCCTGACGGCTCTCCTCGTGTGGTCTTGGTCACGGCTGATCACGTGTTCAGTGTCATGCCCAACGCCCAGGCGCGTGCAGGATGGCGGGTGGCCGAGGCGGACGGGAATTGGCGCTACGCCCCTCAGGAGTTCCCGATCCGCGCGGAAGACGGCACGCCCCTGTGGACCAAGCATCCGGATCAGGACGTCGCTGTCATCGAGATCGAAGCGCCGGAGGCGTTTGCCCGTGCCGCCATTCCGGTCGGCTGGCTGGGCGATTCCCAAACCTTTGACCAATGGCGCATGGGGCCAGGCGACGAGTTGTTCGCTCTGGGCTATCCGCACGGCCTGTCTGCGAACCGTGCCGGTTTTCCCATCCTACGCTCGGGGCGCATTGCATCGTGGCCGCTAACGCCGGTGCAGCATTTTGCGACCTTCCTGTTGGACTTTAACGTCTCGCAGGGAAACTCTGGCGGCCCTGTATTTTGGGTGCCGGCGGCCACACGTCGTCCGGACGTTCCTGTGCCGGACCACCCCTTTATTGCCGGCATCCTGATCAAGGAAGTTCAAGGTGACGGTGAGGGCATCGAACTGGGCGTGGTGGCCCATGCCCAATATGTCCGCGAGACACTGGCGCTGATGGACGCTCAGCGGACCACGTACGAAGAACCGCAGTCGTAGGTCTCGCAGACACGCACTCTCAGCGGGGCGAAGTTGGTTTCGGGGGAATAGATGCTGGCGACCGCCTGATCCATCTCCCGAACCCAGTCGTCCCAGTCTGCAGGCTTCTGGGCCGGCACCGAAGTCTCGCCGCGTTTGGCCAGCACCATAGCGATCCCTTTGGCCAGCAGCTTCGCGTTGGTGCGCCCGATATACATTTCGGCGATCCAAGCCTGAACTTTCATCGCGCGCTCAGGTGGCAGTTGGTGCAGGCCCCAGTCAAAGTCGGATGCCGCGTTACGATCCCGCGCTAGCGACTGTGCGGCCACCATGCCGGCCAGCAGATTTGCGTTGCTCGGCGGCGGTCCCATCCAGATCGAGGGTGGGGGATCGACAGGCTCGGGAATGAAGGGGACCGACACCTTCAGCTGTCCGTCGGTCGCCACGCCATCAACCCGTCGCGGGGTTAGACGGCCTCGCTCGACAATGGCGACTGCCGCCGCCTCGAATCCTAGGCCTTCAGGGATGGCTTTTACCGCTTCACAAGCGGGCACGCCCTCTGCGCTGATCTGGCATTCGACATCGACCCGCCCCGACATGCCCAGATGGTTTGCCAAAATGGGATAGTCAGAGGGTTCAACTGTCGGCGCGGTGTGCCACACGGGATTTGTGATCCTGACTGGCACCTGCGGGACCGCGACCACTTCGACAGTGGGCTCGCCTACCTGAATCGAGGCAGCGAACAGCATCGCACCGGCCAGAACTGAAAGCGTCATTAGATCGAATCCCCCTCGGCCCAATCTCTCACGTCGGAGGGCGAGCCGTCGAGAGAGTGGGCTATTCCCTAAACCGGACATGAAAAACGCCCCCTGCATGCCATGATGCAAGGGGCGTTCCTTCTTAGGAAGCGCGTCTTGGCTGATTAGCCAGCCAGAGCTTCAACCGTCAGTTTGTTCAGCAGCTCGCCGCCTTGGCCGACGCCAGCCAGACGGCTGGAGACGTGACCCAGAACGTTGGCAGCGTAGACGTCGTAGAGGTCCAGCTTGCCTTGCAGCCATGCCGCATCGCCGTCATTGGCGTCCAGCTTGGCCTTGGCTGCCAGAGCGCCCTTGGCCAGCATCCAGCCGCCGACAACGTCGCCCAGCAGCTTCAGATAGGCATCGGCACCCGCCAGTACGTCGGCAGCGCGAGCCTTGTCCTGCTTGGCATCCAGCAGCCATAGGGTGGCATCTTCGACCGACTCGATAGCGTTCGCGAAACGCTCGACCGGCTTGCCCGAGTAGATCGACGACAGCTGGTGCAGAGTCGTCTTCATTTCTTCGATCAGGCGCTTGGCCGATTCACCGTTGTCCATCGACAGCTTGCGGCCAACGAGGTCCATGGCCTGAATGCCGTTGGTACCTTCGTAGATGGGGGTGATGCGGGCGTCGCGATAGTATTGTGCCGCGCCGGTTTCCTCGATGAAGCCCATGCCGCCGTGGACCTGGACGCCCAGCGAAGCGACTTCACAGCCGACGTCGGTCGACCATGCTTTGGCGATCGGGGTGAACAGGTCTTCGCGACCCTTCCAGATTTTGCGCTCTTCTTCGGTCGCAGCGTGGCGAGCCAGATCGGCAGCAACGCCCGTCGACAGGCAGATGGCGCGGGCAGCCGAGGTCTTGGCTTTCATGGTGACCAGCATGCGGCGCACGTCGGGAAGGTCGAACAGCGGTGCGTTACGCTCACCGGTCCAGACGCTGGTGCCCTGACGGCGTTCCAGAGCGTAGGCGAGAGCGTGTTGGTATGCGCGCTCGGCAATGCCGACGCCTTCAACGCCAACGGCCAGACGGGCAGCGTTCATCATGACGAACATGTGGGCGAGGCCCTCGTTCGGACGGCCAACCAGCTCGGCGACAGCGTTGTCATACTGCATGACGCAGGTCGGGCTGCCGTGGATGCCCAGCTTGTGCTCCAGACCGACCGGCGCGAAGCTGTTGCGCTCGGTGGTGACGTTGCCGTCTGCGTCGAGGTGGAATTTCGAGGCGAGGAAGAGCGAGATGCCCTTCGGACCTGCAGGCGCACCCGGCAAGCGGGCCAGAACGAGGTGGACGATGTTGTCCGTTGCGTCGTGATCACCCCAGGTGATGAAGATCTTCTGGCCGTTCAGCAGATATTTGCCGTCTTCGGTCGGGGTCGCGGTGGCAACCAGTGCGCCGAGGTCCGAACCTGCGCTCGGCTCGGTCAGAACCATCGCGCCGGTCCATTCGCCCGAAACCAGCTTGGGCAAATAGGTATGCTTCTGGAAGTCGGTGCCGACAGCTTCAAGGGCTTCGATAGCCGCCAGCGACAGCATCGGGCACAGGCCGAACGCCATGTTGGCCGAGTGCACGGTCTCGTACGACGCCAGTTCCAGCGCCTTAGGAAGCGCCTGACCACCGGCTTCGGTCGATGCCGACAGCGAGGTCCAGCCACCGGCTGCGAACTGACGATAGGCGTCGGCGAAGCCCGGCGATGCAGTGACGTTGCCGTCCACGATGGTGGCCGGATTCAGGTCGCCCACGCGGTTCAGCGGAGCCAGCACTTCTTCGGAGAATTGTGCGGCAGCCTCCAGCACAGCAGCAGAGACGTCGGCGTCATAGTCGGGGAATGCCCCCGTGGCCGCCACATCGCTAATGCCCGCAACGGCTTCCAAGGCGAAGGCAATGTCTCGAACCGGAGCGCGATAAGTCATCGTAATTCCTCTAATCTGATGCGGGGATGTGTCGAACTTCCTCGACCTTTGCGCAAGTCCGGTTGGACTTTAGTCGAGATTTTGCCCAGCGCGGTGTAAGTGTGCACAAGTGCCGCCGCGTAAAGAAAGTCTGTTTATGATAGTGACTCCGCAGAAAGATGCAGTTGCCACAGCCGCTGACGCTTTGCGAGCGGGCAAACTGGTAATTTTGCCGACAGAGACTGTGTATGGGCTGGGCGCGGACGCATCGAACCCCGAGGCTGTGGCGGCCATTTTTGAAGCCAAGGGTCGTCCCCGTTTCAATCCTCTGATCGCGCATGTGGCGAACAGTGCCGCCGCCGAGAAGGTGGCCATTTTTGATGATCGCTCGCGCGCCTTGGCCGAGGCATTTTGGCCCGGACCGCTGACGATCGTGGCACCGATCAAGAATCGGTTCGCGGTGTGTGATCTTGCGCGAGCGGGTCTGGACAGTGTGGCCATCCGCGTTCCGGGGCATGCAAAGGCGCGCGAAGTTATCGCAGCATTCGGCGGTGCGGTCGTTGCTCCGTCTGCAAATCGTTCAGGGCGCCCCAGCCCGACAACCTATGCCGATGCGGTTGAAGAGACGGGATTAGCGACCGGTGCGGCTATCGACGGTGGTCCGTGCGCCGTGGGCGTAGAGAGCACGGTGGTGTCGGTGCTGGGCGGGCAGGTTGCCTTGCTACGTCCGGGGTCGGTCACGCGTCGCGAGTTGGAAGAGATCGTCGGCCCCTTGGCCGAGCGAGCGGAGGAGGGGCATCGATCTCCCGGCCGCATGGCGCTTCACTATGCACCCGACGCCCCCGTCAGGATCAATGTCGAGCAGCCAGCCGAAGGCGAACTTCTATTGGGCTTTGGCGAGGGCGTGGGTGATCCCCGTTGGAGTCTTAGTCCCACCGGAAACCTTCGGGAAGCGGCGGCCAACCTGTTCCGCCTGCTGCGCGAAGCGGACCGGACCCATCCCAAGGGTATCGCCGTAACACCTGTTCCAAATGACGGGCTGGGCGAGGCGATCAATGACCGCCTCAAGCGTGCTGCAGGGTTTGTGGGCTAAAGAAACTCAGCCTGAAGATCTATTGTCGTCGACTTGCCCACGCGAGCAAAGCAGCCTTCAAGCCACTGATTAGCCGCCTCGCGACCCTTGTCTTTCAGGGTTGTGAGGAAGCGCCATTCGGTATCCAGCTTGGAAGCCAGCGACAAATCGCCCAGCCACTGGTCTGCCGGAATGGCGTGCAGCCTGATCTCGCCCCAGCCTTCCCCGCGTTGAAGGCGGCCTTCTTCGATCAGTCGCTGGACGAAGGCGATGGAGCGCAGCTCTGCCACCAATGGGGCGTTGAACAGAATTTCGTTCAGACGATCCATGATCTCTGCCGACTGCTGTGGCGTGTCGTCCCGTCGGAACGGGTTCAAAGGTAGAAGCAGAATGTCGTGAGGCTGCTTGTCTTCGAACAGGGGATAAAGCGCCGGATTAGCCAGATAGCCGCCATCCCAATAGTCCTCCCCATCAATGCGGACGGCTTGAAACATATGAGGCAGGCAGGCGCTCGCCATCAGTACTTCGGGCGAGATTTCCTTGGTTTCGAAGATGCGAGATTTGCCGCTCTGCACCGCCGTGGCTGAAATGTGCATTTGGACAGATGAAGCTCTGACCGCCGCGAAATCGACCGCTGACTCGACCACACGCTTCAGCGGGTTGAGGTTGAACGGGTTGAAAGCATAGGGGCTCATGGACATGGCCAGCGTCTGTCCAGCCTGCCACAGCGGATTATCGGAGACCCATTGTTTGGTCAGGCTCTGTAGCCACTGACCGCTAGAGCCGAAGACGTTGCGACCTCCGGACTGGTTGACCTCGTGCCACAGGTGATCCAGCGCGATCCGCGCCCCTTCATTGCCACCCTTTTCCAGACCCGTCACAAGCGCGGCGGCATTCATGGCCCCCGCAGAGGCGGCTGTCACAGCTGTCACCTCTATGCGGTCGTCTTCGAACAGACGGTCAAGGACGCCCCATTGGAAGGCACCGTGCGATCCGCCCCCTTGCAGGGCCAGACAAACAGGTTTGCGTTTCGCCATTGGGGCCTCCTGACCAGAAGGCCATGAGCTTATTGCGCGGTCCAGCCGCCGTCGACCGAATACGAACTGCCGTTCGCCGAAGCGCCCAGTTCGGACACGAGGTAGAGGAAAATGCCGGCCAACTGCTCGGTGGTGACGAACTTCTTGGTCGGTTGAGAGCCGAGGATGACGTTCTTCATCACGTCCTCTTCGCTCATGCCTCGCGTGCGGGCCTGCTCCGCGATCTGGGCCTGAACCAGCGGGGTTTCCACAAAGCCGGGGCAGATGGCGTTGCAGGTGATGTTCTGCTGGGCCAGTTCCAATGCGACGGTCTTGGTAAAGCCGATCACGCCGTGTTTGGCTGCGACGTAAGCCGATTTGAACGGGCTGGCGACCAGACCGTGGGCAGAGGCCACGTTGATGATCCGGCCGCGACCCTGTTCCTGCATGATCGGAACGGCCGCCTTGGTGGCATAGAATGCCGACGACAGGTTGATCGAAATAATGCGTTCCCACGCATCGTTCGGGAATTTCTCGACGGCCTCGACATGCTGGATGCCGGCATTATTCACGAGGATATCCAAGCGGCCTAATTCACGCTTGGCGAAGTCGACCATGTCCGCGATCTGGTCCGGCTGCGTCATGTCTGCCGGATGGTAGAGGACAGTCACGCCCGTCCTGGCGGCCAGTTCGGCGCGGGTCTTCTCGATGGCGTCGGCGTCGCCCAGTCCGTTCAGGACGACGTTCGCGCCGCATTCAGCGGCAGCAGAGGCAAGGGCCAGACCGATGCCGGAGGTAGAGCCGGTGATGACGGCAACTTGGCCCTTGAGATCGTTCATGGCGAGCATGCGAGGAATCCACCCTGATATTATGATTTGGGTTCAACCTAACGCCGGCTCGCCTTCAACGCATCAGGAATTTCCTTCTCTGATGAATATCCAGTCGGATTCCGTCGAAATATCCGGCATGAAGCGGTAGCCTTCCTGATCAAACCCCTTCAAATCCTCAGCTTTTTCAACGCGGTTCAGGATGGCGTAACGCGCCATCGCACCACGCGCTTTTTTGGCATGGAAGGAAATGATCCGGTCTTCCCCGTCCTTACGCTCTTTAAAATGCGGAGTGACGACCTGAAGTTTCAATGCGCGCGCATCAACGGCACCGAAATATTCCTGGCTGGCCAGGTTCACGAGCGTCTGATCAGGTTGGCCTGCAGCGTCCTCATTGAGACGCAGGGAGATACGCTCACCCCAGAAGTCATAAAGATTATTGCCGCGCGGGGTCTTCAGACGGGTACCCATCTCGAGGCGATAGGGTTGCATACCGTCCAGCGGACGCAGCAGGCCATAGAAGCCCGATATAATGCGCAGGTGATCCTGCGCCCACAGCAGGTCGTCCTTGGTCATCTCGCGAGCCTTCAGGCCCTCGTACACGTCGCCGGCGAAGGCGAACACCGCCTGCACGTCGGCATCGGTGACTTCATTGTTGAAGGACTGGAAGCGCTGCCAGTTCAAATCGGCCAAGGTCTCGGAGATGGACATCAAGCGCCGCAGATCAGCGCGCGTCAGCTTGCGGGTGACCTTCTCCAACTCTGCCGTTTCTTTCGCGCACCGGCGCGGGGTCATAGGCAGGTCGATGGCAGCAGGCGTGAAGTCCAGCTTTTTGGCTGGAGAGACAACGATTAGCAAAACAGGCGCTCCTTGGTCGGCGCTCACATAGGACCTAATCGCGCGAAATCAAACCTCGGCGAGGCTACGCGCGTATTAAGGTCATAGGTCGGGGTGGACCCTAGAAGAGGATTTCCGGATTCATGATCCGTTGGGGGTCGATGGCCCGGCGAATGGAAGCCATCAGGTCGATTTCTACGGGGTTCTTGTACCGTTTGACTTCGTCCGTCTTTAGGCGGCCCAGCCCGTGTTCTGCCGAAATCGAGCCGTCATAACGGGCAACGATGTCGTGCACCACAGTGGAGCCCTCCTTCCAGCGACCGATGAAGGCCGGGATATCCTCGCCGACGCCGGGAATAATATCGTAGTGCAGATTGCCGTCGCCGATATGTCCGAAGCACGACACGCGACAGCCCGGATGGAAGGCCTCGATCGCTGCTGTCGCTTCTTCGATAAAGTCGGCGATGCGGCTGATCGGTACGGAAACGTCGTGCTTCCACCCGCCACCCTCGGGCTTGAGCGCGGCAGAGTGCTCTTCACGCAGACGCCAGAACTGGGCCCGCTGGGCATCGTTCTGGGCGATAGAGGCGTCGGTGATCAGGCCTTCCTCGAAGGCGACCTCCAGTAGACGCTCCATCTGCGCTTCGGCCCCGCCGGGGGTGCCGTTTGTAATCTCGATCAGCACGTACCACGGCGGCGTGCTTTCCAGCGGCTCGCGCGTGTGAGGAATATTCTTGAGCACCAGTTCCATGCCGAGACGCTTCATCATCTCGAAGGCTTCGACGCCGCCGCCTGTCTCGTCCTTGGCGCGTGCGAGAAGCTCGATCGAAGCTGCGGCACTTTCCAGACCCACGAACGCCACGCAGCGCGATCGCATGATCGGGAACAGTTTCAGCGTGGCCGCCGTAATGACGCCTAGCGTACCTTCGCCACCGATCATCAGTTGCTTGAGATCGTAGCCGGTATTGTCTTTGCGCAGTCGCTTCAGGCCGTCGAAGACCTCGCCGCTGGGCAGAACGGCTTCGATGCCCAACACCAGATCGCGCATCATGCCATAGCGCAGCACCTGCGTTCCGCCTGCATTGGTCGAGATAACCCCGCCAATCGTCGCTGAACCTTCAGCGGCCAAAGACAGAGGGAAGAAGCGACCATTAGCCTTGGCAATTTCTTGTGCTTCCAACAGGGTAACGCCGGCTTCAACCGTCATCGCGTCGTCCAGAGGCGTCACATCGCGCACCTCGCGCAACTTGCGCGTCGACAGCAGCACCTGCCCGTAAGGGATTTGCCCGCCAACCAGTCCGGTACCGCCGCCTTGGGTCACAATCGCTGTGCCATGCCTTGCGCAAATCTCGACTGCACGCTTGACCTCTTCGGTGGTGCGCGGTTGCAGCACGATAGGAGCGTGTCCGGTCCAGCGCCCGCGCCATTCGGTCAGCCACGGGGCCATCTGCACCGTGTCATCAATGAAGGCGTCCGGCAGTGCGGATTTCAATTCAGCGAGGGCTTCAGGCGTCGGGAGAGTCATGTTTGCCCTTTTGACAAATGCGTCGCGGTGGTGGAAGCGCAAACCTATGCTGTCGAACCCTCAAACTGCGAAATATTCATGACGCCAGTGCCCGGCGTCGGTGTCGTCTGTCTGAAGGGCGACCAAGTTTTGCTCATCCGCCGTGGCAATCCGCCGCGAATGGGGGAGTGGAGCCTACCTGGCGGTCGAATCGAAGCAGGCGAGCGCGCCATTGATGCAGCCCTGAGAGAGCTTGGCGAAGAAACGGCCGTGACGGCGCGCATAGGCGGGCTATTGGATGTGGTAGACGGCCTGTTTCTCGGATCGGGCCGACATTATGTGCTGATCGACTATTGGGCGGAATGGATTTCCGGCGAGCCGGTAGCGGGGGATGACGCCGCCGAAGCACGGTTCTTCGGGATCGAAGAAGCTCTGCGAATGGTCGATTGGGATGAGACACGGCGCATCATCCGCATGGCCGTCGCTACCTATTCTAACAAAATCGTAGAGTGACAATTGGCCCGGCTGTGTCAGAAATGGGGCACAAGCGCGATGTAGTTAATGTTGCGCGAGCCTGTTCGGAGGAATTTGATGGGCCTCTTTTTCGTAATCCCCTTCGTGGTCTTCGCGCTGGTGCTCTTGTTCAGCGTGGTGAAGATTGTGCCGCAAGGGCGCGAGTTCACGGTTGAGCGCTTTGGCCGCTACACCAAGACTCTGACGCCGGGCATTCACCTGCTGACACCGTTCATCGAGCGCATTGGCCATCGCATGAATATGATGGAGCAGGTCCTCGACGTTCCGACGCAAGAAGTCATCACCAAGGACAACGCCATGGTGAAGGTCGACGGCATCGTCTTCATTCAGGTGACGAATGCCTCGGCTGCGGCATACCGCGTTGATAATCTGCCTTATGCTATCTCCCAGCTCTGCATGACCAACCTGCGTACGGTGGTTGGCTCGATGGAACTGGACGAGGTTCTGAGTCAGCGCGACAGCATCAACACCCGTCTGCTGCACGTCATTGATTCCGCGACTGAACCGTGGGGCGTTAAAGTCGCCCGTATCGAGATCAAGGACCTGACCCCTCCGGTCGATATCACCAATGCCATGGCCCGCCAGATGAAGGCCGAGCGCGAGCGTCGTGCGGTCATCACCGAGGCGGACGGCGAGAAGCAAGCCGCCATCGCCCGCGCCGAAGGTGCCAAGCAGTCGGCCATTCTGCAGGCCGAAGGCCGCAAGGAAGCCGCCTTCCGCGACGCAGAAGCCCGCGAGCGTGAAGCGGAGGCCGAAGCCCGCGCAACCAGCATGGTTTCGGATGCAATCGCCGACGGCAACGTCAACGCCATCAACTACTTCGTCGCGCAGAAATACGTCGAGGCCTTCGCCGAACTGGCCCGCAGCCCGCAACAGAAGACCGTTATCGTGCCCAGCGAAATGTCGGCTCTGGTCGGCACCATCGCCGGCGTGGGCGAATTGGTCGGTCTGGCGCGCAGCGGCGACGAGCCGGGTCCGGCACGCGCACGTGCGCGTCAGGCCCAGAATACCACTTCGTCGCGCGGTAATCCGCCGCGCACATCCGTTCCGCCTTCGGAGTGATCGCTATGGAATGGCTGACAGGTCTGTATGCTTCCCAACCGTTCTGGCTATGGCTGGGCGTCGGTGTAGCCTTGCTGGGCATCGAGGCCATGTTCTCCACCGAGTGGCTTTTATGGCCTGCAGTTGCGGCGGGTATCACCGCACTGCTGTCAGCCATTCTTCCCGAACTGGGTCTGTGGGTTGAGCTCGGTGTCTTTGCCGCGCTGACGGTGCTTTTGACGCTGCTGTCGAAGCGTTTCGTCAAAAAGGTCAATCCGGACGACTCGCCCGATATAAACGACGTGAACCTGCGACTGGTGGGGCAACGCGCGCGCGTTGTAGAGCCCTTCCACAACGGTTCGGGCCGCGTGTTTATCTCGGGGGCCGAATGGGCGGCCGAGATCGAAGGGGGCAACCCGCTCGTCGGCGAAAACGTCGTCGTCGAGCAGGTACTGGGCGGACGCCTTCGCGTGCGTGCCAACTAAATACCCTATGAGTGGAGGAGGGGCCTTAGCGGCCCCTCGCTTCATCTACGCCGCGATTTGCCAGCGAATCAGCGCGCTCATTCAGTTCATGGCCAGCGTGACCCTTCACCCAATGCCACTTCACCTCGTGGCGGTTGCGCGCTTCATCCAGCCGGCGCCACAGGTCTTCGTTCTTCACCGGCTTCTTGTCTGCAGTTTTCCAGCCGCGTGCTTTCCAGCCGCGCATCCACTCGGTGACACCCTGCATCACGTATTTGCTGTCCGTGTGCAAATCCACGCGGCACGGGCGTTTCAAGGCTTCTAGCGCCTGAATGGCGGCCATCATTTCCATGCGGTTGTTGGTGGTGTTTAGCTCACCGCCCCACAGCTCTTTTTCGTGGCCGCGCGTTTGCAGGATTGCTCCCCAGCCGCCGGGGCCGGGGTTGCCTTTACAGGCTCCGTCCGTGTGGACGATGACGTGATCTGGGAGACTCATTTAACCTTGCCTACAGCGTCACTTGGCGCACTGCCATCTCTGCGCCTATATGAGCGATAACAATCTGTGTTCGGGCGCGCGACACTCGCGGCCCACCGAGGAGGATTTTTCGATGGGCTCTTTCAGCATTTGGCACTGGGCAATCGTTATTGTTGTCGTCGCCGTTCTGTTCGGCGGTCGCGGTAAGCTGTCGAGCGTGATGGGCGATGCCGCCAAGGGCATCCGCGCTTTCAAGGACGGCTTGAAAGACGACGACAAGACCAAGAACGAGCCGGTTGGCACCATTACCCGCACCGAAGACAAAGAAACCCACTAATCTGCTCTGAAAGACGCTGAAGTATGGGTGGTCTAGGCCCCGGTATCGGCGGTTTCGAAATCCTTGTGATCGGAATCGTGGCCCTGCTTGTCGTGGGGCCAAAGGATCTGCCGCTGTTGATGCGTCGGGTGGGTCAGTTCGTGGGCAAGGCTCGGGCCATGGCCAACGAGTTTCGTGCCAGCTTCGACGAAATGGCGCGCCAGTCCGAGTTGGACGACCTTCGCAAAGAGGTTCAGGCGCTGCGTACCGGTTCAGGTATGTATGCTCTGGGGGCCGACGCCGAGAACGCCTTCAAGGATATCCGTAAGGAACTGGAGGGCGCGCCAGAGACCGGGAAGGCTGATGGCGACGCGGACCAAGTGCCTGTGTCGGAAGCCGCTCCAGTGGACCCCGTGATCGTGCCGACCGGCGTCGACGAATGGCCTGATCTGGACGCGCAGGCGGCTCAGGTCGAGCAAGCCCAGCTCGAGCAGACCCAAGCAGACGCGTTCAAGAAGGACGCTCTATGACGCATATTGATCGAGACGAGGCCGAGATCGAGGCCTCGCGTGCGCCATTGATGGACCACCTCGTCGAATTGCGCTCACGCTTGCTCAAATGCGTGGTCGCGTTCGGTCTGGCCTTCATCCTGTGCTTCTACTTCTCCAGCCAGATTTATCTGTTTCTGGTGAAGCCATATGTCGCGGCTTATGCGTTTTTCCAGTCGGCGGGCGGTGGTCATCCACACGCTTCCCCGATTGATCTGATCCTGGGTACGGCTGGTGCTATCCCGCTGCCGCACGTAGATGCGGAGGAAGTGCGGCTGATCTATACGGCCCCGCTGGAAATCCTTTTCACCAAGATGAAGCTGGCGGCTCTGGGGGCTGTGTTTGGGGCCTTCCCGGTGATTGCCTATCAACTTTATCGTTTCGTTGCGCCGGGCCTGTACAAGAACGAACGCGGGGCCTTCCTGCCATTCCTCGTGGCGGCACCTGTTCTGTTCGTCGTTGGTGCGGCGCTGGTCTATTACGTGATGCTGCCGTTCGTGATGTGGTTCTCGTTGAGCCAGGGTATTGTCGGCGAAGGCGTCTCTGCAGAACTCCTGCCCAAGGTTTCCGACTATCTCAGCCTCGTGATGGCGCTGGTGCTGGCGTTTGGCTTCTGCTTCCAGCTGCCCGTCGTCATGACGCTGATTGGCATGGCAGGCCTGATCAGCAGCGAGCTGATGGCCAAGGGCCGCCGCTACGCCATTGTGGCTGTGGTTGTCGTTGCTGCGGTGGTTACGCCGCCGGACCCCATCAGTCAGCTGATGCTGGCGATCCCGATGGTGCTTCTCTACGAAGTCTCCATCTGGTGTGTGCGCATTATCGAGATGCGCCGCCGTAAAGCGGATTTGGCCGAAGCGGCTTAAAAGAAAAGGCCGGCCCCTTCAGGAGCCGGCCTTTTTGTTTGACTGAGCCTTAGAATGCTCGGGTCAGCCCGACATTGAACTGCGTGTAGTCGTAGGTGTACCCGCTGGCGATAGGGGTGTTGGAATAGGTCACGCCTGCATTGACGGCCCATTCGCGCACAGGCGGGCTAACGACCTGCGCGGTGACAAAGCGGGCCTCGTTCCAGTCGTCTCCGCTGGCCTTCTGGCCGCCATAGCCGCCTGCCACGAGGTAGCGCCAGCCACCGTAGTAACGGCGCATCTGCACCACCGGCATGACCTCGACGTAGTCCTCAGGTGAGAAATAGTCGAACTCGCCCGGATGGCTGCTGTGGAAATAGCGGGCGCGTAGTTGTACCGAGACGCCCCATTCCGGCTTCAGCACGTGCACATAGGTTGCCCGCAAATGGGTACGAACATTCTCGCCGGCAAAGTCCTGCAGACCGGCGACCAGCGTCACATTGTTGCGGTCGTTGATCGGCAGGTCGAGCGCGCCACCAATGAAGGTATAGTAGATGCCGTCATCGACGCCTTGCGGGGTCTCGAGAACTTCGCGCTCGATGAAATACTCCTGACGGAAGCGGGCATTGTTGTTGACCGAGGCCGAGCCGAGTAGGGCGTCGCCATCGGTCCCGGCGTTGAACTTCCACGTCCAGTCGCCGGTAGTATCCGCGCTGCGCAGATAGACCCGTTGAGCCTCGCGCGAGGACTGCCCGATGGGGCTGAACCTGGCCGTCTCAACCCGCAGGCCCAAATATTCGTCAGGGCCCTTCCACTTCCAGTCCAGATTGGCACCGAGTTTCAGCACTTCGGTGCCATCGGCATCGGTCGAATAGAAGATGTCAGCACCCACGGCGTGTGAAGGCGAAAACCCCTCGGCGGATCTGTCGCGATGCTGCTCGCGAGCAATCTCCTGCGCCGTCTCAACCGTTTGTGCTGATGCATGCGACGACAACGCGACGGCGGACACCGTCACCAGCAGGCTGAAGATCGAGTGACGGTTCATTTGGTATCCCACTTTTTGGCCATGCCGATGCTCTCGGCGACATAACCCCAAACGCAGACCGGTTGCATCAGAAGGCTGTAGGCGAGCGAATAGAAAAGGAAGCCACCGAAGTTCTGGCGAACCTTGAGGCCTTCGCGGCGGAACATTTTGCGCTGGATACGGAAGATGAACATGTTCCACAGCGCAGCCAAAGGCAGGACTGCCAGCGTCAGCGGGCCAGCGATCCAGAAGAAGCCGAACAGTGCCAGCACCAGACCCGGAATGAAGATGAAGGTGTAAACCAGATCCAGCGGCAGGAAGAACAGATTCCACCAGATAAACAGAGTGGTCAGGCGGCGTTTGAATAACAGCGAGGGGTGGGCTTTGAACGCCTCGATCAGGCCGCGGGACCAACGCTTACGCTGAAGCGAGAACTGTTTGATACGGGGGGAAACGTTGGTGAACGCCAGAGCGTCCTCGGCGTAGCCAATGCGGTGGCCCTTTTCGAGCAGAGCCCAGGACAGCACGATGTCTTCACCCACGCACTCCGGCCAACCGCCGACTTCCATCAGGGCGTCCTTGCGGTACAGCGAGAAGGCACCTTGGGCGACAAGCGTGCCGTGATACATCGACTGCATGCGTTTCACTGCGGCGATGCCGTGGAAATAGTCCCATTCCTGCGCGCGCGTCAGGAAGTTCTCGCGCGAGTTGCGAACCATGACGGCACCGGCAACAGCCTTTGTGTTGGCCGGGTCGGCATAGAGACGCTCGACAATCTGGGTCACGCCGTCGGTACGCACCCACGAGTCGCCGTCAATCGTTGCGACCAGATCATGCTCTGCCAGCTGCAAGCCGCGGTTCAGTACAGCGGCTTTGCCTGCGTTTACGGGGTAATCAATGACGCGGAAGTCAAAGTTGGCGGGCAGGGCGAGGGATTCCAGCGTGCGTTGGGCAATGGCGACGGTCTCGTCGGTCGAGCCATCGTTCAGGACCAGTACCTGCATCGGTCCCTGATAGTCCTGTCGCGCCAGACTGGTCAGGGTGTCGTTGATCGCGGCGGCCTCATTGTACGCCGCAACCAGAATGGTGATACCCGGATACTGGAGCAGGGGCCGCCGCTCGGGCCTGCGGTCGAAGCTCAGGGACGAGATCATGAAGGCATTCATGAAGCCCGGCACATAGGCGATAAACCCGATGGCGATGATCGCAAACGGCCAGACGCTGGGCCAGTACTTCTGGGGCAATGCCTCGTTACCCTTTGAGCAACCGGTGGACAGCCGCACGCTGTTCCATATGGGGTCCAATGGCAAACTGGTGACTGCCGTAGCGGCTATGCAGTTGCTGAGAGCGAGCGGTCATTCGGTGGAGACACCGGTCGGGGACTTGCTTCCCAATCTACCCCCGATCATCGCCCAGATACCGATAGATCGCCTGATGAGCCACACTTCCGGTCTGCCTGACTACAGTCAAACGCTTACAGACTGGGACCGCCCGCAGCCGCGTGATGCCGTCGAGAAGGCTATCGCGGACGCACCAAGGGCGTTCAATGTTGGGGAGGCCTGGTCCTATTGCAACTCCAACTACGTGGTACTCGCGTGGTTGATTGAACACCTGTCAGGACAGCCTTACGCGGACTACCTCGCGAGCAGGGTATTTGGGCCTGCCGGAACGCCCACAGCGCACGCTGATTCCGCTGCAGTCCCTATCCGACATCGTGCCGAGCCTTACGAGATTTCGGCCGATGGTGTGATCACCCACGCGGTGCGTATGGAGGACGGAGTGTCCCGCGCGGGCGACGGCGGTATTCTGATGTCTGCGGGTGATGTCGCACCGTGGCGTCAGGCGCTGACTTCCAACCGTCTTCTACCTGCCGAAGACATGGCGCGCATAAACGCGGTGACCCGATTGAAGACGGGACGCTGCGTTCCTTATGGCTTCGGGACATTCTCTGAGGTTCGCAACGGTCGTCAGATACTTCATCACAGCGGTGGTGTCCCCGGCTTCATGAGCTTCTGGCGGACCTGGCCTGATACGGGTCTGTCGATCTGGGCCGTCTCCAACTCTATTGGACCTTCCAGCCGCAGGCCGAACCTGACGAAGATGATCTATACGATGGCCGAAGGACTGGAGCCGGGGCGCATCCAACCTGCAACCAATCTGGGTGATGGGACCGATGAGCGTTCACAGACATTGTTGAGAGTGATGACGCGGGGTGAAGGCGTGCCGGTTGGGGAGGGGATCCTTGCACCTGAACAGACCGCACTCGGTCGTGCATCTATTCCTCGCGCATCCAAGGACGCTACCATTCAACCGCTTGAATCCTGGCTCGTAGGAGATGGTCCGGCAGAGGGCGAGATTGTTCGCTATCGCGTCACAGACGCCGGGCGCCAATGGGAACTGGCCATCGGCTGGACCCCGGACAACAGGATCTACTGGACCTAAAGCCCGTAAAAAGCCCCGGCCAGCTGGGCTGACCGGGGCTTTGCTACAATCGCGGTTTAGCGATTAGCAGCTGTAGTACATGTCGAACTCGACCGGGTGCGGGTGCAGTTGCAGACGGGCGACTTCTTCTTCCTTCAGCGTGATGTAGGCGTCGATGAAGTCATCATCCATCACGCCGCCCTTCTTGAGGAAGGCGCGGTCGGCGTTGAGGGCGTCCAGTGCTTCACGCAGCGAACCGGCGACTTCCGGGATCGAGCCGCGCTCTTCCGGCGGCAGGTCGTACAGGTTCTTATCGGCGGCTGCGCCCGGATCGATGCGGTTTTCGATACCGTCGAGGCCAGCCATCAGCAGGGCTACGAAGGTCAGGTACGGGTTGCCCATCGGGTCCGGGAAACGGGCTTCGATGCGCTTGGCCTTCGGCGAGGAGACGTGCGGGATACGGATCGAGGCCGAACGGTTGCGTGCCGAGTAGGCCAGCTTGACCGGAGCTTCGTAACCGGGAACCAGACGCTTGTACGAGTTGGTGGTCGAGTTGGCGAAGGCGTTGATGGCCTTGGCGTGCTTGATGATGCCACCGATGTACCACAGGCACTCTTGCGACAGACCAGCGTACTTGTCGCCAGCGAACTGCGGCTTGCCGTCTTTCCAGATCGACATGTGCACGTGCATGCCCGAGCCGTTGTCGCCGAACATCGGCTTGGCCATGAAGGTGGCCGACTTGCCGTAGGCGTGGGCCACGTTGTGGATCACATACTTATACAGCTGCAGACGGTCAGCCATGGTCAGCAGGTCGCTGAACTTCAGGCCCAGTTCGTGCTGAGCCGGGGCCACTTCGTGGTGGTGCTTTTCGGGATCAAGGCCCAGGTCGCGCATGACCGCGAGCATTTCGCCGCGCAGGTCCTGACCCGAGTCGACCGGGTTTACCGGGAAGTAGCCGCCCTTGGTCGCCGGACGGTGACCCATGTTGCCTTCGGCGTATTCGGCACCGGTGTTGGCTGGCAGTTCCGAGGAGTCGAAGCTGTAACGGGTGTCGTGCGGAGCGGTGTTCCAGCGAACGTCGTCGAAGACGAAGAACTCGGCTTCAGGACCGAAGTAGACGGTGTCGCCCACGCCAGCCGACTGGACAAAGGCGAGAGCCTTCTTGGCCATCGAGCGGCTGTCACGGTTGTACGGCTCGGCGGTGTCCGGATTCAGAACGTCGCAGAACAGGAACATCGTCGGCTGTTGGTAGAACGGGTCAACATAGGCGGTCGACAGGTCCGGCATCAGCAGCATGTCCGACTCGTTGATGGCCTTCCAGCCAGCAATCGACGAACCATCGAACATCGTGCCTTCGGTGAGGAAGTCCTCATCGACCTGGCTGATGTCGAACGTGACGTGCTGCAACCGACCCTTGGTGTCGGTGAAGCGCAGGTCGACGTACTCGATTCCCTTGTCCTTGATCTCTTGCAGGATCTTTTGTGCGGCGCTCATTTCTCGAGGTCCTGTAAATGGGAGGAAACAAAAGCGGCCGCCCCAAAGGGACGGCCGTGTTTAGTCAGATAGCTTGCGAGCCAGTTTCTCCGGTTCGGATGCGAATGACGTCTTCGATTGTGCTGACAAAGATTTTGCCGTCGCCAATCTTTCCAGTCCGCGCAGCGTTCTGGATGGTTTCGACAACCGCCGGAGCGAGGTCGTCGGCGACAACGATCTCGATTTTGATCTTCGGCAGAAAGTCGATGACGTACTCAGCGCCGCGATAAAGTTCAGAATGTCCTTTCTGACGGCCATATCCCTTGGCTTCCAGAACGGTCATCCCCTGCACCCCAATGTCTTGCAGGGCATCTTTGACTTCATCCAGCTTGAACGGCTTGATGATGGCTTCGATCTTCTTCATGGCGTTTCCGAGCCGGGTCCCCTGATGGCCCGACGCTCGACGTCCAAAACACATTGCATCGCGTCATAACGCAAGCCCTTTTCCGGCCATTGTTATGATCAGTGATCGGAAATGTCGTTTATCGGATAGATTTGCAACGATACGCGCAGATGAAGGCACCTCGACAACGTCCGCACGGCAAGATCGTGCAGAGAACAGTGTGCGTTGCAATGTCGGGAAGGTGGTGCGGATGAGAGGAATCGAACCTCCACGCCTCTCGGCGCTGGAACCTAAATCCAGTGCGTCTACCAGTTCCGCCACATCCGCATTAGGTCGCTGTCGCGTTTAAACAGTGTTGCCGACAGGCGCAAGCCACTATGGCGGCTATGCCAATGAAAAAGCCCCGGATTTCTCCGGGGCTTTCCAGTCTTCTAATCCGGGGATTAGTGCGCTTCGTCGGTATCAACGATGCCGCGACCCACATGGCTCTTACGGTAGCCATAGAGGAAGTACACGACCAGACCGATAGCCGCCCAGATCGGCAGGACCAGCTTGGACTCGGTCGGCAGGTTGAAGAACAGGCCCAGCGTGCCCAGAACCGCCAGCGGTGCGGTGACCCACACGATAGGCGTCTTGAACGGACGATGGCGGTCCGGCTGCTTGATGCGCAGGATCATCACCGAGATGGCCACCATGAAGAACGCGAACAAGGTGCCCGAGTTCGAGATGTCAGCCAGCTTGCCGACCGGCAGGAAGGCCGCAAAGAAGGCCACAGCAACACCGGTGATCATGGTCACGATGTGCGGCGTCTTCCACTTGGGGTGGATCTTGGCCAGGAACTCCGGCAGCAGACCGTCACGCGCCATCACGAAGAAGATGCGGGTCTGACCGAACAGCATGATCAGGATAACCGACGGCAGAGCCAGGAAGGCCGCGACGCCGATCATGTCGCCAACGCGCTTGTGGCCCAGTTCCCGAAGGACGTGAGCAAGAGCTTCCTTCGAGCAAACCAGCGGTTCCGAACCCGCAGCAGCCAGCGTCAGGCACTGTTGAGCCATAGCGGTCGAACCAGCGTGCAGGATTTCACCGTTCGGGCCGGTTACCGGCTGAGCGCTGCTCGGGTCGAGTGCGCCGATGGCACCAGCGGCGACCAGAAGGTAGAAGATGGTGCAGATCACGAGCGAGCCGATCAGGCCGATCGGAACGTTCTTTTGCGGGTCCTTGGTTTCTTCGGCCGCAGTCGAAACGGCGTCGAATCCCACGTAGGCGAAGAAGATCGAAGCCGCAGCGCCGACAACGCCCAGACCAGCGTGGTCACCCACACCGAACCAGCCGTTCGGGGTGAAGGGCTGGAAGTTCGCGCCCTTGATGACCGGAACCGTCAGGATGATGAAGACCGTCAGAGCCGTCACCTTGATGGCCACCAGAATGGCGTTCACGCGGGCGCTTTCGGTCGTGCCGATCATCAGCAGCCCGGTGATCAGCAGAGCGATCAAAGCTGCCGGAAGGTTCACGATGCCGCCAGCGTACGGTCCGGCTGTGAGCGATAGCGGTAATGTCACACCCCAACTGCTTAGCAGCCCCGTGAAATACCCCGACCAGCCCACAGACACTGCCGACGCAGCGACGGTGTATTCAAGGATAAGTGCCCAACCGACCGTCCAGGCTAGCAGTTCGCCCATCACGGCATAGGTGTAGGTGTAGGCAGAGCCCGACACCGGAACCATGGACGCGATTTCCGAATAGCAAAGCGCCGCTACGGCACAGACCGCGGCGGCGATAATGAAGCTCCACATCATGCCCGGACCGGCCTTCTGAGCAGCCTCAGAGGTCAGAACGAAAATGCCCGTACCGATAATTGCACCGACGCCGAGCAGGGTTAGCTGGACAGCACCCAGCGAGCGCGTAAGCGCTTTCTTTTCTGCGGATGCCAAAATTGCATCCAGCGGTTTGATCCGCCAAGACATGAATGTCCCCTCACGTATTATGTGCCGACGCATGTCGACCCTCGCGAGGACGCTAGACAGGGTTTTTTGTTCACGCAACGCGATTGACGAAATCTGGACGATTTTGCGACAATTTTGTCCAAGGTTTCGGGCGCGCTACTAGGACCGTATGTTACCGATCCATGCCGTCCTCGAATCAATTGTCCACTCGCTAGACGAACATTCGACCCTTGTGCTCGCCGCTCCCCCGGGAGCGGGCAAGACGACGGTTGTGCCGCTGAGCCTGCTTGATCGGACATGGGCAGGCGACGGCAAAATCTTGCTGCTGGAACCGCGACGTCTGGCGGCGCGCGCGGCCGCTGAACGCATGGCCCAGACACTGGGCCAAAAGGCTGGCGAGAC
>NZ_JSYD01000129.1:0-739 GCF_054824005.1 Brevundimonas sp. GN22
CTCAGGGGCGCTCTCTGGGGCGCCCAGCAGTGCTTTCAAAGGCGCAGCAAGCCGAAGCCCTAAAGTTGCGATCTAAAGGCGAAAGTCTTGGCGTTGTAGCGAAACGTTTTGGTGTTTCACGCTCTGCCATTCAACGGATTGAAAAGAGCCTTCCGTTATCCGAGATGGATGATTAATATGAAATATCAGCGGCTTGAGGCACCAATCTTGACTTTAAACCACAAGCTTTCTTCGGTAATGCGAGTCGACTATTCGACTGGGGCGTAGTGCTTCCGCCAACGACGCAACGTTGAAACGAAGCGTAAATAATCTTAAGTTTAGAGAATAAAAATGAAGAAGAGTATTCTTTTAGCTGTAGTCGGCTTGTCTTTGGCAGCGTGCCACATGATTGACGGTACGAATCAGAATCTCATCAAAGAGGCAAAAAAAGACGTAGCCTCGGTAATGCATGACCCATCCGCAGCTGAGTTTCGAAACCTCCGGGTGGTTAAGACTGGCTCTATGAGTGTTGTCTGCGGTGAAGTGAACGGCAAAAACCGTTATGGGGCATACGTTGGTTTTACCCGTTTCATGTCCTCTCCGAAGAATCTGGCCCCGCTGATCGAAGACCTGAATAGCGATAACGGCTTTGCTCAAGCCTATTCGATGGGCTGCAAACAAAGCTAACTTGCGGGATATTTACGGCAAATCCGGCTGCGCGGACCCGACTAGCGCAGCCGGAAAAATGACAATGGGCGTC
>NZ_JSYD01000130.1:0-6820 GCF_054824005.1 Brevundimonas sp. GN22
TGCCCTCTGGGCTGGCTACGGCTGGCTCAGAGGCCCTGCATCATCAATAAGGAAATCATCATGACGACTAAAGATGCGCCTCTGTACGGCGATAAGACGCTGCCTGAATGGGATCGACTCTGGGACCCTGTACCGGAATGGCAAAATGCATATCAGGACGACCTGAAATACCTCGTGGGCCTGTATCGCTTCACCCAGAACAAACGGGACATTCTGATTGGTGTAGGCACAGCCGAACATGGGGCCTTGGCCAAACGCTTGTCCGATTACACGCGCCGCAGCCCCAGTGGCAGACGTTGCCGTTCAGGCCAATACATCTATGAAAACCGTCACCGGCTAAAGGTCGAGGTGATGGTGGTCGGAGATATAAATGATGAGCAATTTGCGATCACTGCTCGCACGTTGAAGCCACTTATGATTGAGCGCCACAAGCCAGCACTGAATGTGCCTGCTAATGTGGTCACGCATCGCATTCAGCACTTATCTATCGGCGCCTGATATCAGCATCAGTTATGAACCTGGGGCAGCCAGCGCGAAATATCGCTGGCTTAACCATTTTTAGCTATCAGGGATCATCGCTGAATCTGGATGACATGCTGACGCTATGAACCCTACTGAGATTTATGATGCGCTTTCCGAGATTGCAGCCAAGCCGTTCAATGCGTCAGAATTCCCGTTTGAGTTCGCTCTAGCCACCGATGCGGCACAGGCTGCAGTCGCCAAGCTAAGGGCTGGAACAACCAACAAGTCCGACCTTCCGAGCGGCGTGCTGTTCAACAAGAAGTTCCACTACGCCCCAGCACTTGGTGGCATGGTGGACATCACCCTAGATCAGTTGATGGCGTCAAAAAAGAACGCCAGCGCTAAGCCTGCCATTCTGCTGACCACTGATGGCGAAACCATAGCGGCACTGCACCCCGCCAGCGGCGAGAGCCTGCACTGCAAGTTCGCAGAGTTGGGCGACCACTTCGGCTTCTTCCTGCCCGCTGCGGGCAAGGAACGTTACAAGGCGGTCGAAGAGAACCCGGTCGATATCAAGGCCACCGGCAAGCTAGCCCGCCTCTATGACGCTCTTATCAAGGCCAACCCTGATTGGGCCACAGCTGAGCGCCGCCACGAGATGAACCAGCTGATGATGCGGATCATCTTCTGCCTGTTCTCCGAAGATGTCGGCATCTTTGCTGAAAACCAGTTCTCCAAGGCCATCTTCACCCATGCGGGCGATAAGGGCGAGGAAACGCGCGAGGTTCTGATCTCCGCCTTCCGCGCCATGAACCTGCCTCAAGGATCGCGCGGCGACCTTCCCGCTTGGACCCACGATCTGGAGTATGTGAATGGCGGCCTGTTTGCGGGCTCAATTGATGCCCCGCGCTTCGACACCATTGCCTTCCGCTACTTCAAGGAAGCCGCTAGCCTGAACTGGCGCGAGATCAACCCCGACATTTTCGGGTCGATGATCCAATCGGTGGCCGATCCAGAAAAGCGCTCTGAGCTGGGCATGCACTACACATCAGTGCCTAACATCATGAAGGTGATCGGCCCGCTTTTCCTGGATGATATCGACGCTGACATTGAAAAGGCCTGGGAGAAGCCTAAGGCTCTGCAACAGGTCATCCAGCGCCTTGGCAATATCCGTGTCTTCGATCCGGCGTGTGGATCGGGCAACTTCCTTGTGGTCGCCTATCGCCAATTACGTGAGCGCGAGATGCGCGTTCTCAAACGCCTAAATGAACTGGATGGCGGGCGTGACGTGCAGATGTTCTCGGCCATCTCACTCAAAAACTTCTACGGCATCGAGATCACCGATTTCGGTGTCGAAACCGCCAAACTGGCCCTGTTCATCGCCGAGTATCAGGCCAATGCCTTGTTCAAAACTGTGTTTGGCAAAACGATTGCTGCCCTCCCCCTGAAAGAGGCAGCCAATATCGTTCACGACAATGCCCTGAGAGCAGACTGGGATATCGTTTGCCCTCCACCAAAAGCGGGCGAAGAAATCTATATCGCGGGCAATCCACCGTTCTTGGGTAAGGCACAACAAGACGCTGACCAAAAAGCGGACATGGATTTCGTGTTCAGTGGGCGGGTTAAATCCTACCGCGCATTCGACCTTGTGGCCGCGTGGTTTTACAAGTCAGCAAACTATATCCGAAGTCGTAATGCCAAGGCGGCGCTAGTCGCTACAAACTCAATTTGCCAAGGGGCGTCAGCATCAGCGCTCTGGCCTGAAATCCTATATCAAGGCGTCGAAATCGGCTTTGCTTACCGCTCGTTCAAATGGCGCAACAATGCAGCTGATGTTGCCGCAGTTGTTTGTGCAATCATTGGAATTCGGAATCAGGATTCATCATCCAAGTTCATATTTGAGGATGATGTCACCACCTCAGCGAGCAACATTAATTCGTATTTGTTGGACTATTCAAACGTCTACATCGAACCGTCAAACAAAAGTCGATTTGGCCTATGGGAAATGAACTTTGGCTGCATGCCATATGATGCAGGAAACTTGCTTCTTCTCCCTTCAGACCGGGAAGAGTTGCTAAGTTCTGCGCCGCATGCCGCACGTTTCATTCGTAGCTTCATGGGCTCGCAAGAGGTCGTGAAGGGCGTTGAACGCTATTGTCTTTGGATTTCTGATGATGAGCTCAGAGATGCTCAAGATATCCCAGAGATCGCTAACAAGATCGAGGCAACTCGTATTGCCCGACTAAACATGAAGGACAAAGGTGGGCGGGAACTTGCCAAACGCCCTCACCAGTTCCGCGAGCATGTCGCACCCAAGCAAAGTGCTATTCTCATCCCCCGCGTTACATCCGAACGCCGCCCCTATCTGCCCGTTACCCTTGTCAGTTCGGATGTGATTTCGTCTGACCTGAACCAAGTGCTGTATGACGCCCCGGAATGGTGCATTGCCCTGATCGCCTCCAAGCTACATCTGGTTTGGATCGCGACGGTCTGCGGCAAGCTGAAATCAGATTTCCGCTACTCCAACACCTTGGGTTGGAACACCTTCCCTGTGCCTAAGTTCACGGAAGCGCAGCTAGAGGCCCTAACGGCTTCAGCGCGCAAAATCCTGAAGACGCGATACCTGCATCATCCCAAGACCATCGCGGACCTCTATGATCCCGACAAGATGCCGGACGACCTGCGCGAAGCACACCGCGAGAACGATGACTTGTTAGAGACCATGTACATCGGTCGCCCGTTCCGTAACGATAGTGAGCGGCTTGAACACCTCTTCAAGCTTTACGCCGCCAAGATGAAGTCATTGGGCAAATAACGGCGGGCAAACCGCCGACACTATGGGGATGGGGAAGTAGGTTATGGGTTCAGTCGTCAACGTTAGCTTTGGTAAGTCCAAGGCCAGCACCAACGTTCTGGGTCAGCGCGAAATGCAGGCCCGCGCCTATGCTGCACGTGCCGCTCAGTTCCTGCTGCTGAAAGCCCCACCTGCGGCAGGCAAGAGCCGCGCTTTGATGTTCATCGCACTCGATAAGATGCGCCATCAGGGACTGGCCAAGACAATTGTTTGCGTGCCTGAAACCTCTATCGGCGGGTCGTTCCGATCCACGGACCTGATGTCCTATGGCTTTGAGGCCAACTGGGAGGTTGATGACGCCTGGAACCTATGTCTGACCGGTGATGATGCCAGCAATCAGAAGGTCAAAGCCTTTGAGGCGTTTTTAGCCTCTGACGCCAAGGTGATGGTCTGCACCCACGCCACCTTCCGCTTTGGCTTTGAAGCCGTGGCCGAAAAGGCAGGGATCGAAGCCTTTGATAACTGCTTCATCGCAATCGACGAATTCCATCACGTTTCGGCCTCCGATCACAACCGTCTGGGCGTGATCCTGCGAAGCCTGCTCAATCGCGGTGAATGCCATTTGATGGCGAT
This sequence comes from Brevundimonas sp. GN22, assembly GCF_054824005.1. Classification (NCBI taxonomy): domain Bacteria; kingdom Pseudomonadati; phylum Pseudomonadota; class Alphaproteobacteria; order Caulobacterales; family Caulobacteraceae; genus Brevundimonas; species Brevundimonas sp. GN22. Next base: position 3,890 of record NZ_JSYD01000130.1, read on the forward strand.
GACGGGCAGCTATTTCCGGGGTGATGCAGATCCTGTACTGCGTCCTGAAGATGAAGATCGCTTCTCCATTGTCACCTACAGCTATTACGAGCAGCTAGAGGGCTATGAGCACCTCAAGGCGCTGGGCATCAACTATGCCTTCTATAAGGGCCGTTACATCAATGGTCTTGAGGATGTTCTGAACCCCAATCAGAAGACCATCGTCCACATTCCGCACCGTGGGTCATCCGAAGCCTTTGACGACAAGTTCAATGAAGTCGGCAGGATCATTGACCTGATCGGCATCCATGAGGGACGTGATCCCGAGACCGGTTTTGATCTGATCCGCCGCCCTGATGGCCGGATTATCAAGGTCGCCGATCTGGTGGATGATGGCCCCGGACGCGATATCGTCAAAGCCGCCCTGTCGCGCGAAATCAAAGGCCCTGACGGCAAGCGTGACGATGTCGCGGATCGTGCCAAGGTCGATATCATCATTGCCCTTGGCATGGCCAAGGAAGGCTTTGACTGGGTGTGGTGCGAACACGCGCTGACTATCGGCTATCGCTCTTCGTTGACAGAAATCGTCCAGATCATTGGGAGAGCAACCCGTGATGCTCCGGGTAAGCCTAAGGCCACCTTCACGAACCTTGTCGCAGAGCCGGGTGTCGAAACAGGCCTTGTGACTGATGCCTTCAACGACATGCTCAAGGCAATTTCTGGCTCGCTTCTGATGGAGCAGGTTCTGGCTCCGAACTTCAAATTCTACCGCCGCGAAGATGGCGATATTCGCGCCCCGATCAGCACTGATGAAAACGGCAATGTGGTCATCGGCATCAAGGGACTGATGGAACCGCCGACACAGCGGGCTCGCGAGATTTGCGAAAAGGACATGCATGACCTGATGGCCGCTGCCTGTCAGGAAATGGACAAACGCGCCATCTCGCCAGACACCGCGCCTGAAGTCATGACCCAGATGGTGTTCACCGACATCATTGAGCGCAAATACCCGACCCTTGGCGAGGAAGAGACTGAAGCTGTTCGACAGCAATTGTCCGCTCAGATGAACATCGTCACCCTCGCCCGCAAGGAATACGAGCGCGGCATGCAGGAAGCTGGCTCTATCTTCGACGGCGCTACACCTACAGGTGCATTAGTGGCTTCAGACGACGATGAAGAGCTAGGTTCGGCACCGAACACCCTGCTTCAAATGGTCAAGAAGTTCATCAATGTCCGCGATATCGATATCGAACTGATCGACAGTGTGAACACCTTCCAGGAGCGGTTCGAGGTGATGTCCAAATCTTTGGACGCCCCACTGCTTTCCAACGTGCAGGCCGCAATCATCGCACAGCGCATCACCATGACGGAAGCTGAAGCCAGAACCCTATGGCCACGCATCAAGGCCTTTAGAGCCTCAGAAGACCGTGAACCGAACCCCCACTCTGCTGACCCGCTAGAAAAACGGATGGCTGAGGCTCTGGCTTGGCTGAAACAGGAAAAAGCCAAACGCATGCGTGATGGCGCCCTCTGATCATGGCTCGCCCGACTCTTGATGAAATCTTTGCCGAACCGGATGACTTTGGCCTGTTGGATGTCAAAGCCGCCAACATGCGAACTTCGAACGCGGACAAAGACGCCGCTATCAGGCAGGAAGTTGAAACCTTCTATGCCAAGCATGGACGCTGGCCCGATCCAGACGCTCCAAGCCATGACGAAATGCGCCTTGGCACTATCTGGTCCACGATATCGCCTGATAGCTATCAGGCCACCTCACAGGTCGCGCTAAAGGATTGGCGTGAAGAGCCCGATGAAGGCGAGATACCGGATAGCTTGGACGATATCTTCGGGGATGATGGCCTCGACGTGGATGCCACGCTGATCAAGCTGGAGCATGTCACCGCCGCTGCTGAAAGGCACACACCGGATCACCGTGCTGATTTTGTGCCGTGCCGCGACTTCCATCTGTTTGAGCCTCGCTTCGAGGAAGTCCAAGCTGCACTAGAAAGCGGAGAGCGAAAGGCTTTACCCGTCAAGAAATGGGCCGTGATCGAACCGATCGAAGGGGATGTATTCATCCGCAACGGCCTGCTGGCCTTGATCGCCGAGAAGTCTGAAATGATGATGCGGGGCGGTTCTCGCGACCACCGACTTCGTGTGATCTTCTCGAATGGTACGGAAAGCGACCCACTGATGTCGTCTTTCCGAAAATCACTCAATGAGGATCCGACAGCCCGCACTGTAAATAAGGTTGGGCTAGGTCCCCTCGATCCTGAATGGGAAGCTGATCGCCTGAACCTGTCCGGGACGATCTACGTTCTGCGGTCACTTTCCGAAGAGCCGGTGATTAAGGAACGGCGCATGATCTTGCATAAGATCGGCGTCACCAGCCAGGACGTACGCAGACGTATTGCTGACGCCCGAAACGATCCGACCTTCCTACTGGCACCGGTCGAGATCGTGGCAGAGTTTGGCCTGAAAAATCTACCTCGCCAAACCGTCGAAACCTTGTTGCATCGCTTCTTTGATGAGGCCCGTCCGAACGGCCTATTCATCAATGATCGCTACGGCAAAACCATTCACCCACGAGAATGGTTCTACGTGCTTCCGGAACACGTCAGCCAAGCCGCCAAACTGATCCAAGAGAAACAGTTGCACCTTTACCGATACGATCCCCAATCGCAGAGAATTGTCCGGCGCTAACAGGGTTCAAGCTCCTTACCTCAAAGGCCTGAAGCATGTTTCATGCGGGTATAGCGCGGGTCAGAATTTGGGCGGCTTCCTAGTTATCGATCGTAACTTAGGGAGCGCCTAAATTACCCCTATAGGCCAGTGTGGGTCGTCGATGGGATCGGTCACAGACCTTACCCGCTGACTCTATCAATACATTGTAATATATGGACTTTAAGTGTCTCTAGACGGGATTTCGTAATGCGGGGGTCACGTGTTCGA
>NZ_JSYD01000131.1:0-15730 GCF_054824005.1 Brevundimonas sp. GN22
CCAATGCGCTGGCGTGGACTTTTCAAGGCTGGCTGGCGATGTTTTTCGCAGGTGCCGCCTATGCCAAACTCACCGCACCGGCCGATCATCTGGCCATATTGCTCGGCTGGTCCGAACAGGTCCCGCTCGGCCTGGTTCGTGGCCTTGGCGCGTTAGAGGCCGCCCTTGCCGTGTCGATGCTGCTTCCTTTACTGGCAAGGAAATCCGGCCACATCGGCGTGGTTGCCGCCGCATCGTTCCTGATCGGTCTCGAGAGCGTATTTCTAGTGGTTCATCTGACCCGCTTCGAGCCCGCTCTGGCCTTTGTGAACGCTATACTTCTTGGCCTTACGATACCGGTGTGGTTCATTCGAAAGAGGTCGCCAAGCTAAGCAATACCGGCTCCCTGAGGGCTGATCACAAAAAGCTTACGTTTACGCGCGCGTAAACCCCTTGCACTTTACGCGGACGTAAAGTTATCTAGCGGCATGGCGACCGCTGACGATCACCGCACATATTCCATCCGGCAGTTGTGCCGCGAGTTTGGCGCGACGGCCCGCGCTCTTCGTTTCTACGAAGACAAGGGCCTGCTCACTCCGGCACGCAAGGGACAAACGCGCGTCTATACAGCGCGTGACCGGGCACGTTTGAAGCTCATCATGCGCGGACGTCGCATCGGCTTCACCTTGCAAGAGATCCAGGAAATGATGGATCTCTATGACAAGAAAGAACACAACGTCCATCAGATGGCGATTGCCCTGCCGCGTCACCGTGCGCGCGTAGAGGCGCTGAAACAGCAGCTAGAAGATATCCAGGGCGCAATCGAAACCGCCGAAGAAGCGTGTGCCTGGATGGAGCAGACTCTGGCCGAACACCGGCCGGACCTACTGCCCGGTGCGGATGCCTATGCCAATTTGTTGAGCGAACGCCTCAACAACCCCGACAACCAATACCAGCCCTTCAAAGCGAGAGCCTGACCATGGCCTATAAGTCGCCCGTCCGCGACCTTTCGTTCGTGCTGCACGATGTGCTGCAAGTCGAAAACTACGTCGAACACTTCACCAACCCTGACGTCTCGCGCGACCTGATTGACCAGATCCTCGAGGAAGGCGGCAAGTTCGCTGACGGCGTTATCGCCCCGATCAACAAGACCGGCGACATCGAGCACTGCAAACTCGACAACGGCGTCGTCACCACCCCGACCGGCTGGAAAGAAGCCTATCACCAGATGGTCGAAGCCGGCTGGACCAGCCTGGCCTTCAATCCGGAATACGGTGGTCAGGGCCTGCCGGCCATGATCTCGATGGCCATCGGTCAGTTCACCGCTGCGGCCTCGGCTGCCTTCTCGATGTATCCGGGCCTGACCGCAGGCGCGATCCACGGCATCGAAGCCAACGGTTCGGATGAACTGAAGAACAAGTGGCTGCCGAAGATGGTCTCCGGCGAGTGGACCGGCACCATGAACCTGACGGAGCCGCAGTGCGGTACCGATCTGGGTCTGGTCCGCACCAAGGCTGTCCCGAACGGCGACGGCTCCTACGCCATCACCGGCCAGAAGATCTGGATTTCGGCAGGCGAGCACGACTTCGCCGACAACATCGTCCACACCGTGCTGGCACGAGTTGAAGGCGCTGTTCCGGGCATCAAGGGCCTGTCGCTGTTCCTCGTTCCGAAGTTCCACGCGGACGACCAAGGCAACATCACCGACCGTAACTCGCTGGCCTGCGTGGGCCTCGAGCACAAGATGGGCATCCACGGCAACGCCACGGCTGTCATGCAGTACGACGGTGCCAAGGGCTGGCTGATCGGCGAAGAAGGCCGCGGCATGAACAACATGTTCGTTGTCATGAACGAAGCCCGCCTCGGCACCGGCCTGCAAGGTCTGGCCATCGGTGACGCCGCCTACCAACACGCCGTTGAATTCGCCAATGACCGCCTGCAATCGCGCTCGCTGACCGGTCCGAAGAACCCGGACGGCCCGGCAGACCCAATCATCGTCCATCCGGACGTGCGTCGCATGCTGCTGGAATCCAAGGCCTACGTCGAAGGCGGTCGCGCCTTCATCCTGTGGACCGCGCTGCAAGCCGACCTGCAACACTCCAAGGACGAAACCGTGGCCCAAAAGGCCAACGACTACATGGGTCTGATCACCCCGGTCCTGAAGGCCTTCCTGACCGACCGTGGCTTCCACGTCGCGTCGCTGGGCATGCAGGTTCACGGCGGTTCGGGCTACACCGAGCACTTCCAGGCCTCGCAGTACCTGCGTGATGCCCGCATCACCATGATCTACGAAGGCACCAACGGCATTCAGGCTCTGGACCTCGTTGGCCGCAAGCTGCCGGCCAAGGGTGGTCGCGCCATCATGTCGTGGTTCGGCGACATCGACGCCTTCGTCTCGGAAAACTCGGGCAACGAAGCCATCAAGTCGTATGTCGACGGTCTGGCCGACGCTAAGGCCAAGCTGCAAGAAGGCACGATGTGGCTGATGCAGAACGGCATGGCCAACCCGGACAACGCCGGTGCCGCCTCGACCGACTACCTGCACCTGTTCGGCCTGACCGCCTACGCCTACATCTGGGCGCAGATGGCCAAGGCTGCCCAAGCCAAGATCGACGCCGGTGAAAGCGATCCGTTCTACGCCAACAAGCTGAAGACGGGCCGTTACTTCGTCGAGCGCATCCTGCCGGATGCCGCGGCTCACCTGACCAAGCTGAAGACCGGCGCAGACGTCCTGATGGATATGGACGCCTCGGCCTTCTAAGCCTCGTCGAAACTGATAAGGGCCTTTCCCCAGCGGAAAGGCCCTTTTTCTATCTCCAACACCGCTAGCCCGCCGTCAGAACAAGAGCGGGCAGCACCCCAGAGGAATGCCACATGAAAGCGCTGAACCTTCCGACCCCGTCCTTCATGCAGGACGAAGACCTGATCCTGTTCAACGACAGCGTCACCAAATGGGTGGCCGAGCACGCCCCGCCTGAAAAAGTAAGTCAGTGGATCGCCGACAGCTCGGTCCCGCGCCAACTCTGGAATGACGCCGGAGATTCGGGCCTGCTGGGCCTGTCCATGCCGGAAGAAGATGGCGGTTTCGGCGGCGACTATCGCCACGAAGTCGTGCTGATGAACCAGCTCGGCTGGCAGGGTGCGGACCACTTCGGCATCTCGCTGCACAACGCCATCGTCATGCCCTACATCTGGCACTACGGCACGGCCGAGCAAAAAGCCCGCTGGCTCCCGCGCCTGCAAACAGGCGAACTGGTCGGTGCCATCGCCATGACAGAACCGGGCGCAGGTTCGGACCTGCAAGGCGTGAAAACCACCGCCATCAAGAAGGGCGACCACTACGTCCTGAACGGCTCCAAGACCTTCATCACCAACGGTCAGTTGGCAAACTTCATCATCGTCGTGGCCAAGACCGACCCGTCAGAAGGCAGCAAGGGCATCACCCTGATCGGCCTTGAGACAGATGGTGCCGACGGCTTCGAGCGCGGTCGCAACCTGCACAAGATCGGCATGGAGGCGAACGACACCTCCGAGCTGTTCTTCAACGATGTGAAGGTGCCGCTCGAAAACGCTATCGGCGGCTCCGAAGGCCAAGGCTTCATCCAACTGATGCAGCAACTGCCGCAAGAGCGCCTGAACATCGGCGTTCAAGGCTGCGCCGCCGCCGAGCGCGGGCTTGAGGCCACCCTCGCCTACGTCAAGGAGCGCAAAGCCTTCGGCAAGCGCGTGATCGACTTCCAGAACACCCAGTTCAAACTGGCCGAGGTCAAAACCAAGCTTACCGTCGCCCGCGTCTTCGTCGACCACTGCATCGAGCGCCACCTAAAGGGCGAATTGGATGCGGCCACCGCCTCCATGGCTAAATACTGGGTGTCCGACATCCAGGGCGAGACCATCGACGAGATGCTCCAGCTGTTCGGCGGCTATGGCTATATGAACGAGTACCCGATCGCCCAGCTGTACAAGGACGCCCGCGTGCAGCGCATTTACGGCGGCACCAACGAGATCATGAAGCTGCTGATCGCCCGCACCCTCTAATCCAGACATCCTCTCCGCCTACGTCGCCCCGCCGGACCGGCGGGGCGTTTCTGTCTGGCTGTTTTTGGACACTAGGAACCCGTCCCCAAAGGGGCAGCTTTCTTTTCTCAGGAAATCAGGAGGTTCCAATGACCACAGAGCGCCGCGTAGAACACACCGACGGTACGGTCGAACACGTCACCACCAGTGAGTCCCCCACTGTGGTTGAACGTCGCGGCGGCAGCGGCATGGGTGCCATTGGCATCATCGTCGCGCTTATTGCCGTCGCCGTGATCGGTTATTTCCTGCTGAACATGAACCGCAGCGAGCAGGTTAAAGACAACGCTATCGCCGGTGCCGCCCAAAGTATCGGCAACGCCGCAGACAACGTCGGCGAGGCCGCCCAGCGCGCCGTCCCGCCTGCACAATAATCGTAAGAACGACCACCGCAGCAACGATCACGGCCCCGGCGCGAAAAGGCGCTGAGGGCCTGATCGGATTGCCGCGCGAGCGCTCTTCGGCCCGCGCAGCGCAGTGTGCAAAACACAGGTTTTGAACGTGAACGCGTGCTGTCGCGTTCTTCAAGCTGTTGCGCTCTTTAACCTCGGCCCTGCAATGGCATTGATCGAACCCAGCCCCTTCGAGAAGTTCAAACTCTGGCTCAAGGGCCTGTTGGCCGACCTGAGCACCCCCGCCCCGATTCCGGGTTCGCGTCTTCCTAAGTCCCGCCAGAATATATGGACCAAGGCGCTCGACAGGGACCGCCGCGTCGAAGTCATCGCGCGCGACGATCAAATGTTTTCGTTTCGGCAGATGAAGCGGGTCACCAACGATGACGGAACCTTCGACGTCACCCTTTATGAGTCGGGCCTGTATAACGACATAAAGGAAATCACCCTCGCGGTGTCCGACTATATCCTCCGCGAAAAAGCGGCATCGTGACGAAACGCCCATCCGGCGCTAAACCGCTCGCATGATCCGTCTGCACGTTACCGCCCCGCTGGCCGAAGGCCATGCTGTTGCCCCTACCCTCGACCAGTCCCGCTATCTGACGCAGGTCATGCGCCTGAAACAGGGCGACGACCTGTTGCTGTTCAACGGCGAAGACGGAGAGTGGCGTGCCGAGGTGCTGGAAGTCCTGAAGAAGGGCGTCATCCTGCGCTGTGTCGAACAGACCCGCCCGCAAACCTATGGCCCCGACCTCGAACTCATCCTCGCCGGCATCAAGAAGGCCCGCGTCGAAACCGTGGTGGAAAAGGCCGCCGAACTGGGTGCCAAGTCGGTGCAACTAACGATCACCCAACGCACCAATGCCGAGCGCATCCGCCTCGACCGCCTCGACGCCATCGTCGAAGAGGCCGCCGAGCAGACAGGCCGCCTCGACGTGCCGAGCGTGCACGAATCCAAAAAGCTGGCCGACATCATCGCCAACTGGCCCGAGGGCCGTAAGCTGATGTTCTGCGACGAAACCGGCGGCGAGCCTGCCATTGACGCCCTGCACAAAGCAGGCAGCGGCGCATGGTCCATCCTGATCGGCCCCGAGGGTGGTTTCTCGCCCGAAGAGCGCGAGATGTTACGCGCCCTGCCCTTCACCACCGCCGTCTCGCTTGGCCCACGCATCCTTCGCGCAGATACCGCCGCTATATCCGCCATGACCCTGTGGCAGTACGCAGTTGGGGATTGGGAACGATAAGTTTCCAAAGGGGCTTGTGAAGCGGGCAACGGTTGCGCATCTAGCCTGCAACAACAGAGGTTACACATGGCTGATTACGCGCCGCTCACCAAAGAACAGCTGATCGAAACCATCAGCCGCGGGGCCAAGCCCGCCGACCAGTGGCGCGTCGGTGCCGAACACGAGAAGTTCGGCTTTGACCGTTCGACCCTGCGCCGTCCGGCCTATGAGGGTGCGAACGGCATCAAGGCCATGCTGGACGGCCTTACCCGCTTTGGCTGGGCTCCGGTCTATGAGGCTGGTCACGTCATCGCTCTGGAACGCAAGAATGCCGAAGGCTTCACGGCCTCCATCAGCCTCGAACCGGGTGGCCAGTTCGAGCTATCGGGCGCACCGCTGCTGACGATGCACGACATCTGCAACGAGACCGGCCAACACCTGATGGAAGTCAAACAGGTGGCCGACCAGATCGGTCTCGGCTTCCTCGGCGTCGGCTTCGATCCGATGTGGAAGCGTGAAGACGTGCCTGTCATGCCCAAGGGCCGTTACAACATCATGCGCGCCTACATGCCCAAGAAGGGCAAGCTGGGCCTCGACATGATGCTGCGCACCTCGACCATTCAGGCCAACCTCGACTTCTCCGACGAAGCCGACATGGTGATGAAGTTCCGCACCTCGCTGGCGCTGCAACCGATCGCCACGGCCCTGTTCGCCAACAGCCCCTTCATCGAGGGCAAGCCCAGCGGCTTCCTGTCGAGCCGCGCCAATGTCTGGACCGACACCGATCCCGACCGCACGGGCATGCTCGGCTTCGTGTTCGAAGACGGCTTTGGCTATGAGCGCTACGTCGACTACGCCCTCGACACGCCGATGTATTTCGCCAAGCGCGGCGACACCTATCACGACCTTTCGGGCCAATCGTTCCGCACCTTCATGAGTGACGGTCTGGACGCTCTTCCGGGCGAGCGCGCCAACATCAAGGACTGGGCAGATCACCTGACCACCCTCTTCCCCGAAGTGCGCCTGAAACAATACCTCGAAATGCGCGGTGCCGATGGTGGTCCGTGGAGCCGTATCTGCGCCCTGCCCGCCCTGTGGACCGGCATTTTCTATGACGCGCCGTCGCTGACGGCGGCATGGGACCTGTGTAAGGACTGGGCCATCGAGGACCACGAGCGCCTGCGTTCGGACGTCACACGTTTGGGCCTGAAGGCGCAGGTCAATGGCCGCAGCGTCCGCGACGTGGCAATCGATATGGTCGCCATCGCCAAGGAAGGTTTGAAGAACCGCAACCGCCTGTCCGCCGGCATGGTCGACGAGCGCGGCTACCTTGGCGAGCTGGAAGAGATCGCAGACAGCGGCATCACCCCCGCCGAACGCCTGCTCGACCTCTATAACGGCGAATGGAAGGGCGACCTTTCGCGCCTTTACCGCGACTTCGCCTACTGACTTCCTGCAGGCGGGCTAAGCGTCGGATATTGTGGCGCTTCTGCCCGCTTGAGCGCTCAGCGGCTCATCACGTCATCTTCATCAGAGCCGTGACGATCTGTGGCGTTCCGCCGCTTCCCCAACCCGCGTTCTCACGCTAAGTCTTTACCCGTGGGAGCCAGCACGAAGCTGGACGGGACACTGGGAGGCAGATCATGGCGCGCACCGCACTGGTAACCGGAGGCACCCGAGGCATCGGCAAGGCCATCGTCCAACGCCTTAAAGAAGACGGCTTCAACGTCGCCGCCGGCTATTCCGGCAATGACGAAGCTGCCCGCCAAACCGCCAGCGAACTGGGCGTGATGGTGGTCAAAGGCAATGTCGGCTCCTTCGAGGACTGCGCCCGCGCCGTTCAGGAGGTCGAGTCCGAACTGGGCCCCATCGACGTTTTGATCAACAACGCCGGCATCACCCGCGACGGCTTCTTCCACAAGATGCAGCCCGAGCAGTGGTCCGAGGTCATCCGCGTGAACATGGATTCCGTGTTCAACATGACCCGTCAGGTCATCAACGGCATGCGCGACCGCAACTGGGGCCGCATCGTCAACATCTCCTCGATCAACGGCCAGAAGGGCCAGATCGGCCAAGCCAACTACTCCGCCGCCAAGGCCGGCATGATCGGCTTTACCAAGGCGCTGGCACTGGAAAACGCCCGTAAAGGCGTGACCGTCAACTGTATTGCCCCGGGCTATATCGACACCGACATGGTCGATGCGATGGACCCCAAGGTTCTCGAGGGCATCATCGCCCAGATTCCGGTCGGTCGCCTCGGCAAGGGCGAAGAGATCGCCGACATGGTGGCCTGGCTGTCCGGTGAGCGTGCCGGATATGTCACAGGGTGCACTCTGTCGCTCAATGGCGGCCAATACCTCGTAGGGTGACCACGACTCTGCCTAAAATCCGCCGCGCCTTGAGAACACGAGTACAGGCATGAACAGCGTGGCCCTGCCGATGGCGGAGAATCCGCCGGTAAGTGTGCCCGTAGCCCGAACGGCTACGGACGTTGATATTGCGCGTCTACGGGTCGCCCAGCTTTCTGCGATCTGCCTTTGCGCAGCCGCTGTCGCGCTGGCCCCTGCCCCTTCCGCCCAGGCCCAGGTTCTCACCGGTCAAGAGCGCAACAACGCCCAGACCGACTACAGCCGCCAGATCCGTCGCCAGTCCGTCTCCCGCACCACCCCCGCCGCCGGTCGCTATCAAGCCGCCACGGGCCAGGGTTTTGTGGTCGACAATGCCGGATCGCAACTGCTGCTGCGCTTTGACCGCTCGAACGAGACGTGGGTTCTGCGTCCGTCGTCGGCTCCGCGCGGCGACACCATCTACCGTAACGATGCGGGCGAGCAGGTACTGCGCGTCACCTCGGGCGGCGGCATGACATTGTATTCGCCGCGCAGCCCCGGCGGATCGCCTGTGTCGATGGCGTCGGGGACGGTTCCGAACCTCCAACCGCAGTCGCTGGGCCCGATCCAGTTGTTCAACCTGATGACCCGCCGTTCAGGCCTCATCAGTGATGCGGTGGGCCGTCTGGTCCAGATCAATGTTTACGGCGATGAATCAGAGGCCCTTTGCGTCGAGGCCCTGATTGTTTCGACCGACACCGTCATTCGCATCGCCCGCTCGCCCAGCGCCAAACCGTTCCTGGAGCGTCTGCGGGTGATTACTGTCGTTGAAGGCAACCGCTCGGCGGTGACCTATTCACGCGGCGAGCTTCGGATCGTGGTTGACCCGTCGCGCGGAGTCGCGGGCCGCCCGTCCTCGGCCCGCATCATCCGCGCCATCATCCCTCAGGACTGATCCCTAGCCGCTAAAGCCGTCCTTGGCAGCGCGCCGGTCGGCAAAGGTCTCGACGTCCGGCGTCAGGAACGGATTGAACCGCTTCTCCAAGCCCACTGTCGTCGGCACCGTTGCCTCGCCCCGCTCGCGTTTGGCAAAGATAGCCTCGCAGTGCGCCACCAGTTCCGGCTCTTGCGACAGGCTCAGCGCGAACCTCGCATTCGACGCCGTATATTCGTGGGCGCAGTACAGCACTGTGTCGTCATTCCACGAAGCAATGTGCTGCAGGCTCTCCCACATCTGGTCGGGTGTGCCTTCAAACAGGCGGCCGCAGCCCAGGGCGAAGATCACATCGCCCACGAAAGCCACCCGCTCCTGAACGGCATGAAACACCACATGGCCCAGCGTATGCCCCGGCGCTTCGGCCACCTTGAACACCGTCTCGCCCAGCCTGACCTCGCTGCCATCGTGCACCACGCGATCCAACGGCGCAGCCCGCTTCACCTCTTCGGGTCCATAAATCACACAGCCCGTCTCGGCCTTCAGCCGTTCGTTGCCCTCGGTGTGATCAGGGTGCCAATGGGTGTTCAGGATCAGATCCAGACGGCCCCAGCCCGATTCAGCCAGATCATCCAGAATGGCTTGCGCATCGGGCGTATCAACCGCCGCAACCTGTCCGGTCGCGTCGTCGCGTACGAGAAAGCCGTAGTTGTCGCTGCGGCACGGAAACTGTCGAATGCTCAGGGTCATAGACGCATCCTAGCCGATCCCCCCCGCCTCGTCCTATAGTGCTGTCATGCGGCGCAGTATCGACGAGCTTCGGACCTTCTACGGCGACCCCAAGGGTGCGCTGGTACGGCGCATTCTGGCGGGACGGCTGGCCGATGCATGGGGCACAGCCGATAGCTGCGATGTGCTGGGCCTCGGCTATGCCACGCCGTGGCTGGGCCAGTTCAACGGTGCCCGACGCCTCATCGCTGCCATGCCCGGTGGTCAGGGAGCCGAACAATGGGTGGCCGCCGCCCGCAACCGCACGACCCTGGTTGATGATCGCGCCCTTCCATTTGCTTCGGGAACGTTCGACCGTGTCTTGCTGGTCCACGCCATCGAAGAAGCGGACGACCCGCAGGCGCTGCTGAACGAAGTCAGCCGCGTCCTTTCACCCTCAGGCCGTATCATCATCGTCACCGCCGCCCGCGGTGGCCTGTGGGCCCGCACCGAGGCCACACCTTTCGGTCATGGCCGCCCCTTCTCGCGCAAACAGCTTGAACGCCTCGTGCGCCATTGCGGCCTTGAGCCGCGCGCGTGGTCACAGGCGCTCTATGTGCCGCCGTGGCGACCCATGCTGCCCTTCTCGGACGGCATCGAACAGTTTGGCCGCCTTGTCGCACCGGGTACGGCGGGTCTCATCCTGCTGGAAGCCGGACGTCTGACCTATGCCCGCCCCAAGGCGCGCGGCACTCTCAAGGTTCTCGCTCCTGCGCCCAATCTCAAGCCAGTGCCCAGCCTCAAGCCGGCCTCTCGTCTGGTGGGTGCGACCACATCCGATCTGGCCCAAAGCGGCAAACCCCTCTATGGGGGCGATCCATGCACCGACTGATCCTGATGCGTCACGCCGAGGCCGAGGGCCGCCCCCCGCAAGGTGGAGGGGATATCGACCGCCCTTTGTCGCCTCAAGGCCTCTCCGATGCCGCCCGCATGGGCGAGGCGCTGGCCCAGCGCGGTTTCCGCCCTGATATGGCGCTGGTGTCGGTTGCCACCCGCACACGCCAAACGTGGGAACAGGTGCAGGAGGCCTTTGGCGACGTGGAGGTCCAGTTCCTCGATCACCTCTATGACGCCAACGCCCGCACCCTGCGCGACGAGGTCGAGATCAACGAGGACAGTGAGGGCTGTATTCTGGTGCTCGCCCACAATCCGGGTATCCACCAACTGGCCGTTGAGTATCTGATCGAAAGCGCAGCATCCCCCGCAGTTCTCGATCGCTTCTCCGGCGGCTTCCCCACCGGTGGCTGCGCTGTATTTACGGTCGATGTCGCCGGACGTCCGTTCTACGAAGGCTGGCTGACCCCCGCCTCCCTGTAATCCCCAGTTCAAAGGCCGGCCCCATGCTCCCGACCAAGGCATTCAAAATCCTGTCCGTCGCCGACTGGCAACTGACTGTGGCCGAGGGCCGGTATGACGGCTCGGCTGTCGACAAGGCCGATGGCTATATCCACCTGTCCACGCTGGACCAGTTGGAAGGCACCGCCTCCAAACATTATGCGGGCCAGTCGGACCTGATGCTCGTCGAAGTCGATCTCGAAGCGCTGGGCGACACTCTGGTTTGGGAACCCTCGCGCGGCGGAGCACTCTTCCCGCACATCTATGGTGCGCTTCCGGTATCGGCCACCAACAACCCCCAGCCGCTGTCGGTCACCGACGACGGCGAGATGATCCTTCCCGAACAAGGCTGAGCCCGTATGTCCCTGACCGATCTGGGCACGCGCCTGTTCCGCCAACTGGACCCTGAAGTTGCCCACCGCGCCGCTGTTCAGGCCGCCCGACTTGTACCCCTGCCCACGCCTGCCGCCGACGATCCGGCTCTGGCCGTCACGATTGCTGGCCTGACCTTCCCCAATCCGGTCGGTCTGGCCGCCGGTCTGGACAAGAATGGCGAGGCTCTGCATGGGCTGGCCCGCATGGGCTTCGGCGCGGTCGAATGTGGGTCTGTCACGCCCAAGGCCCAGTCTGGCAATCCCAAGCCGCGCCTGTTCCGCCTGACCGAAGACCAGGCCGTGATCAACCGCATGGGTTTCAACAATGACGGGCTGGAGCCATTTGCCGCCCGCCTGAAAGACCGCCCGCGCAGCGTGCCGATCGGTGCCAATCTGGGGGCCAACAAAGACACCGAGGACAAGGCCGCCGACTATGTCGCGGGCCTGAAACGCCTCGCCGGTCTGGCCGACTATTTCACCATCAACATCTCCTCGCCCAACACACCGGGCCTACGCGCGCTTCAGGGCCGCGAAGCGCTGGACGACCTGCTGGGCCGCATCAACGAGGCCCGCCCGAGCGACGGCGCTCCGGTCTTCCTCAAGATCGCACCGGACCTGATCGGCGAAGAGATCGGCATGATCGTAGAGGCCTCGCTGGCCCACAGGATCGACGCGCTGATCGTCTCCAACACCACGCTGGAGCGCCCTGCCCACCTGAAATCGTCATTCAAGGGCGAGGCAGGTGGCCTGTCCGGCGCACCCATCAAACCCTTCGCCCGTCGCGCGCTGCAAGCCGCCGCCGAAGCCTCGCAAGGTCGCCTGCCGCTGATTGCCGTCGGCGGTATCGACAGCGGGCAAGAGGCCTATGACCGCATCAAGATGGGCGCTTCGGCAGTTCAGCTCTATTCCGCCCTCGTCTATCGCGGCCCGCGTCTGGTCCACGAGATCAAACGCGACCTGCTGGCCCATCTGCGCGCTGACGGTTTCGTCACTTTAAGTGACGCCATACCCACGTTACGTTGACGGTCCATTAGCTCTCTTCCTGTACTGGCATTCCGGTCCGCTTTTTCCGGGGGGAAAACAGCCGGGCAGGACAAAGGCGGGGACATGGTCGAACCTGTTCAATCGGTGCAGTCGAACGCGGGTGGCTGGGCACAGTCTATGACCACGCGCCATAATACTATGGTGCACCGGATTGCCGCCGCCGCCGCCGCGGCTGTGGTCATGTCTCCCATCATCGGCATCGTCCCGATCCTTGGATGGCTGGCCGTCTATCTGCTGATTATCGGCATCGAGCGCATCGTGGTGTCGCCCGATCTGGGTAGCGACTCCTATGGTCCGCGCGGTGCCAAGGGCATGCTGTGCGATGCCGTTCTGGTCATGTCGGCCACCACATTTGCATGGGTGGTCGTCCCGTTGTGGTTTGTCGCGGGCATCTACGGCGGGCTTTGCGCGACGCTGTATCTGGCCGCAGGCATGCTGCAGTCGATCATCAACGGCGCGGGCTCGCTCCGCATTACCCTCCTCACCTGCATGCCCAGCGCGCTGGCGCTCATCGCCACGCCATGGCTGCTCAGCCGCATGGGTGCCGACACCAACTCCGTGGTCGCTGTAGCCACCGCCGTTGCCGTCTTCCTCGGTATCTGCGGCTCTGCGGCGCGCCGCCTCTACCAGTCCGACCGCAACCAGCGCCGCGCCTTTGAGCTGGCCGAGCGGAAGCGGGTCGAGGCCGAGGCCGCCGTCGCTGCACGCACCAGCTTCCTGTCCACTATCGCCCACGACCTGCGCACTCCGATAACCGCCATCATGACCGGTGCCGAAACCCTACGCGGCGAGACCCCGGCCCACGCTCGCCATCAGTTGGAGATGATCGGCGAGGCGGGCCGGATGATGAACTCGCTGCTCAACGACCTGCTGGATCAGGCGCGCATCGATGCCGGTCGTCTGAACATCTGCGAGCAGGCGTTCGACCTGCGCCGCATGGTCGCCCAGACCGTCCGCATGTGGCAGGGCCCCATCCGCGCAAAGGGTCTGCGCTTTAGTCTGGATACGGGCGGAAACCTGCCCGGCACCGTCCTCGGCGATGAAGTCCGCTTGCGTCAGGTGCTGAACAACCTGCTGTCCAACGCGCTCAAATTCACCGAGCAGGGCACCATCACCCTGCGCTGCCGCACATGGCTGGACGATGCGGGTAACCACTCGCTGATGATCGAGGTCGAAGACACCGGCTCGGGCATGACCGAGGCGCAACTGGCCCGCCTGTTCACGCCCTTTGATCAGATGTCGAACGACATCACCGCACGCCACGGCGGATCGGGGCTGGGCCTGTCGATTTGCCGCGATCTAATGCGCCTGATGGAAGGTCGCCTGACCGCCCGCAGCCGCCCTGACAAGGGCACGATATTCAACGCGGCGGTCACTCTGCCGCCCGCAGACAACATCCCTGTCGTCGCCAGCCCCCCTGCTGCGATGCCCTTCATACCCTCGCTGATCGCTATCCCCGCCCCGGCCCTCGCCGAAGCGTACGCGCCCGCCGAGACAACGCCCAAGCCCGCCTCTGAGCCTGCGCCCGAACCGGAAGCGGCCGCCGCTCCGCAGAACCAACCGGACGAAGCACCCCTGCGTGTGCTGGTCGTGGACGATCACGAGATCAACCGCCGCGCCATCCAGCTGATCCTTCAGCCGTTCGATTGCGATATCAGCATGGCCGCCGATGGTCGCACCGCACTGGAACTGGCCTCCCAGAACCAGTTCGATGTGATCTTCATGGATGTCCGCATGCCGGAACTGGATGGACGCGAGACCACCCGCCGGCTGCGTCTGGGTGGCGGGCTGAACGCCACCACGCCAGTGATCGCCGTCACCGCCGACAATGCGCCCGAGGACCAGATGGCCTGCTCCGCTGCCGGCATGACCGCCTATCTGGCCAAGCCTCTAACGCCCGCTTCGCTGATCGCCACGTTACAGGCCACACTGGAAAGCGCCGCGCAAACCCAAGCTTCTTCGGCCTCGGCTGCCGCATAACAAAAGGGGCACCCGACCGGATGCCCCTTTCAAAACTCGGCCTGTGTAAGGCTTAGAGTTCTGCGATCAGGTGTTCTGCCGACGAGACTTTGAACTCGCCGCCCTGCTCGACATTCAGCTTCTCGACCACACCGTCTTTCACCAGCATGGAATAGCGCTGCGAACGCTTGCCCATGCCAAAGCCCGTTGCGTCCAAAGCCAGACCCACCGCTTCGGCAAACTCGCCGTTGCCGTCGGCCAGCATGACGATGTCGTCATTGCCGTTGAGGCCGTTGGCCTCGGCCCATGCGCCCATGACGAACGGGTCGTTGACCGATACGCAAGCCACAACGTCCACACCCTTGTCCGACAGGGTCGGCAGATTGTCCTTGTAACCCGGCAGGTGACGCGCCGAGCAGGTCGGGGTGAAAGCCCCCGGAACAGCGAACAGCGCGACAGTCTTGCCACCGAAGAAGTCGGCGACTTGAACAGGTTGCGGGCCGTCAGCCGTCATGCGCGACAGCTTGACGTCGGGAAGGCGCTCGCCGGTTTTGATGGTCATATGTGTTTCCTCCGGACACCGCACCCCGGCTCACCCGGAAAACGGTTCGGCTTGAACATAATGCGACCCGACCTGACGCCAACCCCTGCCGCCCGCCTAATGACCATCCAGCGGACGATTTCTGCGTCTGCCGCCCGCAAAGCCCTGTCTCGGAGGTGTGGCGGAGCCATATGCGACCTAAAGGCCCTTGCGCGTGAAGGTCCCAAACCCAACAATAAAGCTATGAGTGCTGTTTTACCCCCCGATGACCAGACCCCGCCATCGTCGCTGGAGTGGCCCTCGTTGGCCGGTCGCCTGTTGGTGGCCATGCCGGGTATCGATGACGAGCGTTTCGAGCACGCGGTCATTCTGGTCTGCACCCATGATGACGACCACGCTATGGGTCTGCGACTGGACCTTCCCGCTCCTGGTGTGGATCTGGCCTTCGTACTTGAAAAGCTGAACGCCCCGACCCACGGTGCGGTCGGCCGCCCTGTCCTCATCGGCGGCCCCGTCGAGCAGGAGCGCGGCTTCGTGCTTCATACCGACGACTGGTTCAGCGAGGAGACCAGCCTTCGGGTCACTGGCGGCATGGCCGTCACCGGCACACGCGAAGCTCTGGCGGCCATGGGCGAGATTACCGGTCCCGCCCGCTCGACGCTGGTTCTCGGTTACGCCGGATGGGACGAAGGCCAGCTCGAGGAAGAGTTGAGCGAGAACGTCTGGCTGACCATGGATGCCGACCCGTCGCTGATCTTCGACGAAGCCTATGACACCAAA
>NZ_JSYD01000132.1:0-1682 GCF_054824005.1 Brevundimonas sp. GN22
CCATGGCGGATCTGATGAAGCGGCTGGAGGACCACGGCGTCCCCTGTGGCCCGATCAACCGCATAGATCAGGTGTTCGAGGAACCGCAGGCCCTGCATCGCGGCTTGATGGTTGAACAGTCGCGCGGCGACCTTTCGGACCCCGTCAAAACCGTGGCCTCGCCGATCCGGATGTCGAAAACGCCCGTCCGATACGACCGTCCGCCACCCGCGCTGGGGGCCGACAACGACGACGTGCTGTCGCGATTGAAATGATGACGGAAGCCCGGCCGATGGAGGCCTTTGTTGCGAGAACACAACCGCTCAGGATCATCGCCGGCATCATCATCGCCCTGGTGTTCGCAGGCATCGGCCTATGGATGACCGGCATATTCGACAAGCCGGTTTCACTGCCACCTGTCATTGATATGGTGTTTCACCCCACTCCCCACAGACCATCCCGATTTCCCGACTGGCTGATCAAATCCACGGGCTGGATATCGCTGGTTCTCTCTGGCGGGATCGCTCTGGTCGGAGCCACACGGATCACCAATCCGACCGAGCATCTGCGGATCGACCGCATGGGCATTTTAGTGCCGTCCTTTACCGAACGTCCGATTCCGTGGGACCAGATCGAACACATCGGCACTTGGTCCCATCACGGTCAGAAATCACTGGTGATCAAGCTGCGCGATCCGTCGCGCTATCCCCGCGCTCCGTGGAAACGGATGCTGGACAGCCTAAACAGTGAGCTTTCCGGTGGCGAAATCGGCCTGTCCATGTTGGGTACCGATCGTACACTCGGACAGGCGTTGGATGCGATCGAGACTTTCCGCCCCAATAGCTGAGCCCCACCGGCTGGAGAGGCGCTGATCGGTGGTCTTAAGAATACACCCCGCCCAAAAGTCCGATTGCGCCCACCAACAGCCCGCCGATTTGAGCGGCGATACCAAGAACGATCATCAAGACGATGGCCTTGCCGATCCCGCCCGCGTTGGATTGATACCAACGTCCGCGCCCCATGCGTAGAAAGGCCACCATGCCCAGCAGGGTGATCGCAAGCCCCATCCAGACCTGCAGCGTCCCGTTTCCATAGGACCACCACGCCAGCGGCAACATCGGTACGGTCCAGGCATTCAGCCACGCGAAGCTGGCTCGGAAACCGCGCCGCCAGCCCAGATCAGCCTTGTCCCACCACCGCAGCAGAGGCGTGACAGCCACCGAATAAAAGATAGACAGAACCGGCACCATGACCAAGGTCATCCAACCCTCGGCGTCGGCCACGAAACCGTCCCTGGACTTGCCGGTACGTTCCAGCAGCTTGCCCATGACGTCGTCCGGAATACCGTCCAGCATGAAACCCGCGCCGCCCCGCAGGAACAGCAGCAGCATCAGTATCGCGTTCAGCGCCAGATAAAGCCGCAAGGGGCGGGCATAGCGCCCTCCCCCCTCGGCTCCCTGCTCCATCCATGCGGCCAGAACCTGCGATGGTTTCACCAACAGGTCCCTAGCCGTGACCACCTCTTGCCGACCAAAGCCCAGAATGTCTTCGGCCAGATCCTCACCGGGCTTTTTGGTGTCGGTCATGGGCTTCCCTCAACGCAATGGCATGGCTAGAGCACGCCGTAGACTTAACGACAGATACTGATGCGGCCGCAGGCGATCACTCGCCTAGCGGGTCCTTTTTCTTCTTCGCGTTAACGG
>NZ_JSYD01000133.1:0-6359 GCF_054824005.1 Brevundimonas sp. GN22
GTCGGGTTTATCGACGCCCATGCCAAAGGCGATGGTGGCGACCATGACCGCGTCTTCCTCGTTCAGGAAGCGGTCGAGGCGGATGTCGCGTTCGCGATTGTCGAAACCGGCATGATAGGAAATGGCGTTGATGCCGCGATCACGCAGCAGTTGGGCGAGGCGGTCGCAACCGTCGCGGCTGCCGCAATAGACCACGCCCGAACGGCGCGGGCGCTCGGCCACCAGTTCGACCACACGCTCGTCATTGCGGGCCCGTGAGCCATTGTATTTGCGCTCTGCCGTCAGTTGCAGATTGGGGCGGGCGAAGCTGTCGACAAAGACCTGAGCGTCTTCGAGGCGCAGCGAGGCGACGATATCATCGCGGGTACGGGCATCGGCGGTGGCCGTCACGGCGATGCGCGGCACACGTGGGAAGACCTCGGCCAGACGACCCAGCGTGCGGTAGTCGGGGCGGAAGTCATGACCCCACTGCGACACACAGTGGGCCTCGTCGATGGCGATCAGGCTGATGGGCAGTTCGGTCAGGCGATCCAGCATGGACCCTGCGGCCAGTCCTTCCGGCGAGACATAGAGCAGGTCCAGTTCGCCCGAGCGGGCCTCTCGCCAGACGGCGTTGCGCTCGTCCAGTGTCAGACCGCTATCGAGACGGGCAGCCTTCACGCCCTGCTGTTTCAACGCTTCAACCTGATCGGTCATCAGCGCGATGAGCGGCGATACCACCAGACCCACACCGGGGCGCAGAATGGCAGGGATCTGATAGCAGACGCTCTTGCCGCCGCCGGTCGGCAGGACGGCCAGAGTGTTGCGGCCGCCGAGAACTTCCTCGATCACCGAGGCTTGCAGACCACGAAAATCCTTGTGACCCCACACCCGCTCCAGAAGCACGCGCGCATCATGCAGGGTGGGCGACGGGTCTTCGTAAGCGGCGGGATCGAACATGGGCGCTGTGTGCCACTATTCGGCGTTCGATGTCATCCTGCGCTAAAGGCGAAGGGGCAGAAGTGATCGCGACAAACGCCGAGTGTCGCCTAGGACGCACGAAACCAGTATAGGGCAGCCATGAACAGCCTGATCTATGGCCGCCCGCCCGCCGTATTCGACCCGCCCATGTCGGCCCAGCAGACCTCTCCGCTCATTCCCGGATCGATGGCGCTGGAAGATGTCGCGCCCGCTTCGGTCGATGAAATCACCTTGTACGCGCCTCCGGGTGCGATCGAGCGCCGCTATGTGCTGGCGCTGGCCCTGCGTGCGCTGAAGGCTGGCGGCAAGCTGGATGTCATGGCCCCCAAGGACAAGGGCGGCTCGCGTCTGGGCAAGGAGCTGAAGGGCTTCGGTCTGGAGTTTGCCGAGACGGCCAAGGCCCACCACCGCCGCGCCATCATCACTCGCCCTGAAACGGTCGAGGGTCTGGACGAGGCGATTGCCGCCGGTGCCCCCCGTCTGGTGGCCGGTCTGGATGCATGGTCGCAACCGGGCGTGTTCGCGTGGGATCGCATCGATAACGGCACGGCCTTGCTGGCCGATGCCCTTCCGGCGCTCAAGGGTAATGGCATTGATCTGGGCTGTGGCTATGGCGCGCTGGCGACCGTGGTTCTGCGCTCCGCAGCAGTGAAGTCGCTGAAGCTGGTCGATCTGGATCGCCGCGCCGTGGATGCTGCCAAGAAGAACGTGACCGACGAACGCGTCAGCTTTGATTGGGCCGACGTCCGCCTGCTGGAAGGCGAAGGCACGCTAGACTTTGTGGTTTCCAATCCGCCCTTCCACGATGGCGGGATCGAGGACAAGCGCCTTGGCCAGAAATTCATCCGCAAGTCGGCCGAACTTCTGAAGAAGGGCGGCGTGGCGTGGATCGTCGCTAACCGTCACCTGCCATACGAGAACGACCTCAACGAGGTGTTCAAGCGCGTGAACATGGTCGCCGACCAGAACGGCTTCAAAATCTTTGAAGCGGTGAAATAGTCATGGCCAAGACACCGACTTCGCGCGTCGACAAGCTGCTGTCCTCAATGGGCTATGGCTCGCGCAATGAAATGGCGCGCATGGCCAAGGCGGGCGGCATCATGCTGGACGGCGAGGACTTTACGGATGTGACCAAACGCATCCCTGTCACGCCCGATCTCCCGACGCGCATGGAAATAGACGGCGAGCCGCTGGACCCGGTGGCGGGCATGGTCATTCTGTTGAACAAGCCGCTGGGCATGACCTGTTCGCACAAGGAAGACGGGGCGCTGGTCTATGATGTGCTGCCGGAGCGCTGGCTGCGCCGTGACCCGGCGATCTCGACCATCGGGCGTCTGGATAAGCAGACCTCGGGCCTGTTGCTCATGACCGACGACGGTGACCTGCTACACCGCGTCATCAGCCCCAAGCGCCACGTCAAAAAGACCTATCGCGCCAAACTGGCCCGCCCGCTGAATGGCACCGAAGGGGCGCTGTTTGCTTCGGGCCAGTTGATGCTGGAAGGCGAGGACAAGCCGTTATCGCCCGCCGAACTGGAAGTCATGTCGGATACCGAAGCCCTGCTGAGCGTAACCGAGGGCCGTTATCATCAGGTCCGACGCATGTTCGCCGCCACCGGCAACCATGTCGAAGAGCTTCACCGCGAGCGTTTGGGCGGTTTGACACTTCCTGACGATCTGGCTCCAGGCCAATGGAAGTTGTTGTCAGCCGAAGAAATCGCGACGATCTTCCAATAGCTGGGCCGTTGGTTGTCCGGTCTGGATACATCGAGCCTAATCGAGGGGTGTGATGACAGCACTGGGCAAGGCGCTTTGCGTGGTCGGACTGGTCGCCGTGGCGTCTTGCACAAAGCCTGTTATGCCATCGCGGATCGAGACCTGCCCACCACAGGCGGTCGTGTGGGTGATCTGTCCACACAGCCCTGATTTGGCAACGACATGTCGTGTGCGCGATGGCGTAATAGGCTGCGGCCTTGATCGGTTGGTTGTCGACTATGCCAATGAAAGAATGGCGCGCCCTACGGATCGTTCAGGCCGGTTTACGCTGATAGCCGTGAAAGTAACCGCCCAAGGTGCGGGCCCTGCAGACCAGAGCATGATGCCTGAATCGTCCTATCGGCCAGATGATCTATGAGCGCGATTTAGTCGGGAAATGACGCCGATTTTGTACCTCTGCTGAAAAAGCCTACTGGAACGCGCCGTCTTGTCGTGCACTGTTCTCTGAACGGAAACGACAGGAAAGATGGTTATGAGTGCATCTTCTAAGCGCGCGCTGGATCAGATCGAGCAGATGCTGGTCGATCAGACCAAGGATTTGGACGGCTTTTCGCATCGTGAACTGACCGATCTGGCGCACCAGCTTCGCAGTCGACGCGAGCGCATTCAGCGCATGATCCGTCAGCGCAATCGTGACGCCCGCCATTCCGGCAAGGCTAATCCCGACACAGGTGCCCACGAGAAGAAGGCGGTGTTGGTCGAGGCAATCGAGCGTGTGAATGCGGTTCTGGAAGAACGCGCGGTCACTCGCACCGGCCCTGCGGAGACAGCATCCAAACCCAAGCCAAAGGCGACACCTAAGGCTGCCGCTGCGAAGGCCGAGCCGAAGGCAAAGGCTGAAGCTAAGGCTGACCCCAAGACTGAACCCAAGACCCCCGCCAAGGCACCGAAGGCTGCTGAAAAGCCGGCGGAGAAGGCTCCGGCCAAAAAACCGGCAGCCAAGAAACCTGCGGCTAAAAAGGACTGAGTTCGGCGGGTTCCTGCAAGCGGCCTTGACCTGACGGTCAGGGTCGCGCACCCCTCGTTGCATGACCGAGGTAAAGATCTGCGGGCTGACGACGCCTGAAACGCTCGAAGCGGCCCTCAATGGGGGTGCCGCCTATGTCGGCGCAGTGGTCTTTCCCAAAAGCCCCCGACACATAGAACCCGAGGACGCGGCGCAGCTGTTTGCCGCCGCGCGTGGACGAGCGCAGATCGTCGCTGTCGTGGTTGATCCCGATGACGCGCTACTGGACCGCATCGCCATCCATCTCAAGCCGGACTTCGTCCAACTTCATGGCGCGGAAAACTCTTCGCGTGCCGCAGAGGTACGCCGCAGGACGGGAGCGAAAATCATCAAGGCGCTACCGATCCGCGAAGAGGCGGATTTCGTAAATGTGTCTGAATGGACCCGCGCCGCCGATATCCTCTTGTTCGATGCCAAGCCTCCCAAGGGGGCAGACCTGCCCGGTGGTGTGGGCCACAGTTTCGACTGGTCGCTGATGGGCAATCGCCCGCTTCCGGCAAAATGGTTTCTTGCGGGAGGCATAAATCCACAAAATCTGGGTGAAGCCTTGCTCGTCACCCGTGCTCCCATGGTTGATGTCTCCTCTGGCGTCGAGCGCGCGCCGGGTGTTAAGGACATCTCCCTGATCCATGATTTTCTAGCGGCCGCGCGCCGGTCCTGATTTCGACGTTTTCCTTCCCGTAGATTGCTGACGTGAACGCACCCCTGACCAATACCTACGCATGGCCCGACGAGCA
The DNA here is from genome assembly GCF_054824005.1 of Brevundimonas sp. GN22. Lineage (NCBI taxonomy): Bacteria > Pseudomonadati > Pseudomonadota > Alphaproteobacteria > Caulobacterales > Caulobacteraceae > Brevundimonas > Brevundimonas sp. GN22. The sequence continues at coordinate 4,479 of NZ_JSYD01000133.1, forward strand.
GGGTCGCTTCGGCCCCTATGGCGGTCGTTTTGTGCCTGAAACCCTTATGCCGCTGATCCACGAGCTGGGCGCGGCCTATCAGGCAGCCAAGGCGGACCCGACCTTCCAGGAAGAGCTGGACGGCTATCTGAAATACTATGTCGGTCGCGAAAGCCCGCTCTATCACGCAGAGCGCCTGACCGAACATTTCGGCGGGGCACGGGTGTGGCTCAAGCGCGAGGACCTGAACCACACGGGCGCGCACAAGATCAATAACTGCATGGGCCAGATCCTGCTGGCCCGTCGCATGGGCAAGACGCGTATCATCGCCGAGACGGGTGCCGGTCAGCACGGCGTGGCTTCGGCCACAGTCTGTGCGCGTTTTGACCTGCCGTGCACCGTTTACATGGGTGCCGTCGACGTCGAACGTCAGCAGCCGAACGTCTTCCGTATGAAGCTGCTGGGTGCCGAAGTGAACGCCGTCACGGCGGGCGCTGCGACCCTGAAGGATGCGATGAACGAGGCCATGCGTGACTGGGTCACGAACGTGGCCAACACCTATTACATCATCGGCACGGCGGCCGGTCCGGCTCCTTATCCGGAGATGGTCCGCGACTTCCAGTCGGTGATCGGCAAGGAAATCAAGAAGCAGTCGATGGAACAGATCGGCCACCTGCCTCAGGCCGTGGTCGCCTGCATCGGCGGTGGCTCGAACGCTATCGGTGCCATGCACCCCTTCGTCAACGATGAGGGTGTGCGCCTGATCGGTGTCGAAGCCGCAGGTCACGGTCTGGACGTCGACAACGGCCACGCAGCCTCGCTGAAGGGCGGGCGTCCGGGCGTTCTGCACGGTAACCGTACCTATCTGTTGCAGGATGCCGATGGCCAGATCTTGGAAGGCCACTCGATCTCGGCCGGCCTCGACTATCCGGGGATCGGGCCGGAACACGCTTGGCTGAATGATCTTGGTCGCGGTGAATACCGCTCGGCCACGGATGCCGAGGCGCTGGAAGCCTTCCAGATGATTTCCAAGCTGGAAGGTATCATTCCGGCGCTTGAGCCTTCGCACGCCTTGGCGCGTGCAGGCGAAATTGCCCGTGAAGTGGGCAAGGGGGGCGATATCGTCGTGGTGCTGTCCGGTCGTGGTGACAAGGACATCTTCACGGTCGCCAAACACCTTGGTGTGGAGTTGTAATCATGATCGCTATCCTTTCGGCAGTTGCCCTTCTGGCTGCTCAGGCCGCCCCGTCCGCTGCCGGTCCGGTCAGCGTCGCCCCCACAGATATCGCGGTTAAAGCCCCCGCCGTAGCCAGCCCGGACTGCGGTGGTCTGCTCAAGGCTCCAGCCTTCTGCGTGACCGCACGCATGGACCAACTGGGCGGCGTGGCCGAGGCCTATATCGAGGACCTCAAAGGTCAGGGCTGGATTCCGGCCGATGGCGACGACAACCGCGTCATCTTCGTCAAGCGCCGCGATGGCGGTGGCTGCGACGGCATGCAGATGGTCGCTTTCTTCGATCCCGCTAAACCCGAGGCTGCGGAAGAACCCGCTTATCTCGGCTTCGCCCTCATTCCGGGTGATATTTGTGCAGCCCCTGCAGGGAGCAATCCGTGACCACTGCGCGTATCGACGCCCGCTTTGCTGAACTGAAGGCCCAAGGCCGCGCGGGCTTCATTCCCTATGTCATGACGGGCGATCCGTCGCGTGACGAGGCGCTGGAAATCTTGAAAGGACTTCCGGCTGCCGGTGCAGACATCATCGAACTGGGTCTGGCGTTTTCGGACCCTATGGCGGAAGGGCCGCCGATCCAGCGTGCGGCGCTTCGCGGTCTGAAGGCTGGCATGACACTTCGCGGCACACTCGACCTCGTGGCCGAGTTCCGCAAGAGCGACGACACCACGC
>NZ_JSYD01000134.1:0-6526 GCF_054824005.1 Brevundimonas sp. GN22
CAGTCTGGAAGAAGCCCCGCGAAAGACTGTCGAAGCCCTAAGGGCTATCGTGCGCCGCGCCCATCCCGATGTCCAAGAGGGCTTCAAATGGAACGCCCCCAACTTCACACTAAAGGGACAGGACAGGATTACGCTGGGCATAATGCGTAACGGCGGCGTCCGCATTGTTCGGCATCGAGGAAGCAAGCCTGAGCCGATGAAAAGCTTTGCCTTTGACGATCCGGATAGGTTGATGAAGTGGCCTGAACCCGATCGTGGCGTGCTGATACTCAAAGACGACGCAGACGTGGCCTGCGTTGAAGACAAGCTCGTTCTCCTGTGCAGCCGCTGGCTTGCCACAACAACCTGACTTGCCAAGGCCGGTTCCGACCGCTCCGGCCTCGGTAGTATCAGAGCCTGTTCTCAGCCATGCGGCCGAGATCCAGACCCATCTGCCAGAAGTTAGCTTCCAGTTTGGAGGCCATGGCAAAGATTTTAGCCAGTTCGTTGAAGCGCTCCTCGGAAACGCCTCGTTTGGCCAGTCGATCAAGATTCGCGCGGGCGGCGGCTGCAACGCCCTGATAGCCTCCCCCCGCATATTCGCCGATCCAGTCCTTGTACGGGTGGTTATCGAGCGCGGTCATGTCGGCCGGAGCCAGCGCCTTGCCGATTTCCGCATAGCCGATCACGCACGGTGCCAGCGCCACATGCAGGTCCAGCAGGTCGCCCTGTAGACCGCAATCGATGACATAGCGGGTATAGGCCACGTTGGAGTGGTGTTCCTCGGTCGCCTCGACGTCGGCGGCCGACAGCCCCCACCGCTCGCACAGCCGCAGGTGGAGTTCCATTTCGCTTAAGATGCCCTGCATCGTCTGCTGGGCGGCGCGGATATCCTCAAGGGTGCGCCCCTTATAGGCGGCCAGCGCCCAGGCGCGACTGAAATGGATCAGGAACAGATAGTCCTGCACCAGATAGGCCTTGAAGGCCTCGGTCGGCAGCGTGCCATCGCCCATTCCACGCACGAACTCGTGGTCGACGTAAGACGCCCATTCCTTGGCAGCGGCCTGTTTCAGACGGTCAAAGAAATCCACGATCAGCCCTCGTAAGCAGAGTTGAAAAAGGCCAGTTCGAGCTCGACAGCGCGTTGGAAGAAGTCACGCGCCACGGCTTCGTCCTGTGGGCCGACGCGACCCAGTTCGGTTTTAAGCAAACCGACGAAATCAACGAAGAAGTCGTTGTCGTGAAGCGTGATCCATTCGGCATGTATGAAGTTTTCCGGCAGCGGGCGATCACCCAGACGCTGCGCCCAGTCCAGATAGAGTCCTTCGGCCACGTTCAGCACTGCCATGATGGCAGCATAGGAACGGGTCGCCGCCGCTTCCTTCATCAGTGCCTTAAAGCCCGCCGTCGGAGCCGCATCAGGGATGTCATGGCGTTCCTCGCCAATGCCCAGGGCCGCGAACGAGCGCAGGAAATAGTCGTTCTCGTCGCTGCAAACCATGCCGAGGAAGCGGCCCAGACGCAGACGGCTCTCGAACTGGTCTGCCGATGCCACAGCCGCCCCGACCAGCGTCACAAAGGCATCGATGAAGCGATGATCCTGAACCAGGTAGCGAGCCATGACCTCATCGGACACGGTGCCGGCCAGCAGTTCGTCAACGAAGCGGTGCTCGATACTGGCGCGCCAAGGCTCGGCAAACTCCGCCTTCAGACGCGCGACAAAACCCGACATTGCGTTCTCCCTCCCCTAGCCCATCCACTTGCGGGTGATTCACCTAGGGGTGGTATCGGGTCGCACTTTGGGCGCAGGAGGTAAAGCCGAACAACGGCTTACGAAACCGAAGTTCAAATCGGCACCCGTGCGGACCATCCGTCAAAGCCAACCTCTACATTGGCCGGGAGGCGGGCTGACAGTTCTTCGTAATCCAGATCGATGTGCAGATTGGTCAGCACAGCCCGCTTCACGCCGGATTGCGCAATCCAATCCAGCGCCTGATCGACGTGGGCGTGTGTGGGATGCGGGCGATACCGCAGCGCATCCACAATCCACAGATCAGCCCCGCGTATAGCCTCCATGGCCGTTTCCGGAACGTCGGAGACGTCGGGCGAATAGACGATGCCGCCCATGCGATAACCGACCGAGCGAATGTTGCCGTGGGCTTGGTCAAAGGTGACGATCGGCACCGCGCCGCCCGCTCCATCCACCTGCCAATGCGTGCCGTGCGGCGGAATCAGATGGGCCTCGGCAATGGCCGGATAGTTGTTCTGCTCGACAAAGACATAGCCGAACCGCGCCATGAGTGAGTCATGCGTCGCCTGATCCAGCCAGATCGGGATACGGCGGCCGCCCTGAATGAAGAAGACGCGGATATCGTCGATGCCGTGGGTCTGGTCGGCGTGATCGTGGGTATAGAGAACGGCATCCAGATGCCGCACGCCCGCCATCACCATCTGCTGGCGAAACTCGGGCGAGGTATCGATGACAACATTGGTCACGCCGTCCGGACCATGACGGCGAACCAGCGCCGAACAGCGCGTCCGCAGGTTCTTGGGATTGGCTGGATCGCACACGCCCCAGTTCCCGTCGCCGCGCGGCACACCGCCCGACGAACCCGAACCCAGGATTACGACTTCCAGTTCATCCGACATATCGACTTACGGCCTCGGGATAGCGTGGAACAGGTTGAAGAAGGCGTCAGTCGTCAGCTTATCGGCTTCCTCAGCCGACCAGCCACGGATTTCTGCCAGCTTCTCCAGAACGTGGCTGATGTAAGCCGGTTCGTTTCGACGCCCGCGATAAGGGATTGGTGCCAGATATGGACAGTCGGTTTCGACGATAATCCGCTCGTTCGGCATGGTGCGGATCACCTCGCGCACATCCTCGGCGGCCTTGAAGGTCGCGATGCCCGAAACCGAGAACCAAGCACCAAGGTCACGGGCAATATCAGCTAGTTCCTGACCACTCGTGTAGCAGTGCATGAGGAATTTAAACGGCCCTTTGGCCATTTCTTCCTTGAGGATTTCAGCACAGACCTCATCGGCCTCGCGGGTGTGCACGACCAGCGGCAGGCCCGTCTCACGCGCCGCAATAATATGCTGGCGGAAGACGTTCGCCTGAATATCTCGCGGGCTGAAGTCGTAATGGAAATCCAGACCGCACTCGCCGATTGCTACCACACGGTCCCGCTGCGCCAGCTCGATCAGGGTCTCGGCCTTGAGGTCCGCGTAGTCCTTGGCCTCGTGCGGGTGGACCCCCACCGTGCACCAGATGTCCGGATGCTTCATGGCGATGGTGTGTGTCGCCTCGAAGGTGGACAGCTTGTCCGAGATTTCGACCATCATCTGCACGCCAGCCTCGCGGGCGCGGGCGATGACTTCGTCGCGGTCCTCGTCGAACTGGGGGGCGTGGAGATTGACGTGGCTGTCGATCAGCATGTTCAGGCAGGCGCTTTCGTACGCGCGATATCGGCCAGCGCACCGGCCAGTACATCGCTCTTATCCATATTCAAACCGGCGGCGCGCTCGGGCAGTTCCGACAGGCGCACCCAAAGCTCGGCCCAGCGCGCGCCTTCACGCCCGCCCGCCTGCGTGGCGCGACGCTTCACAGCGGCAATCAGGCGATCCAACAGGGCTTCGAAACGCGCAGCCCCCTCGGCACCACGGAAACTGTCGGAAATGGCCAGTTGCTCGGCGCGGTCGACGCCTGCGCTCTCGACCCAATTACGGGCGATCTGGTCCATTTCAAACAGCGGCCCGCTGGCGAGGCTGAGCGCCGCACCGGGTGAGCCACCCGCCATCGACGCCGCCAGTTCAGCATCAGCCCACGACACACCACTGCGCGACTGGACCAGCTCCGCCAACTTGGCCTCTGGCCACACAGGGAAGCTCAGCCGACGGCAACGTGACCGGATTGTCGGCAGCAACCGCCCCGGTGCATGGGTCACCAAGAACAGGACACCGCTTTCAGGCGGCTCCTCAAGAATCTTCAATAAGGCGTTGGCAGCGTTGATATTTAGATCATCGGCAGCATCAATGATGGCAACGCGGTGCTTGGCCTGAGAGGGGCTCTTTGAGAAAAACTCCGGCAGTTGACGGGCCTGATCAACCGAGATGGCCTTCTTGGTCTTGCCGCCTTCGGAAATGCGTTCAAGCACTAGAAGATCAGGATGAGCCTGTGCCGCGACCAGTCGGCTAACCGGATCATGCGCCGACGCGCCAAGCGGACCCTTTGAGGGATCCGCCGCAGCCCCCAGCAAACGCCGCGCCGCGCGATAGGCAAAGGTCGCCTTGCCTGATCCCTCGACCCCGCACAGCAACCACGCATGGTGAAGCCGCCCACGGTTCAGAGCGTCGACAAAGGCCTCCTCGGCCTTCGGGTCAGGGATCAGTTCGTAACGATCTCGCGGATGCTCGCTCAAAGCAGCCGCTCCTCCACCACGGCCCACAGCCGCTCGGCAACGTCTTCAACCTCGCCAGTGGCGTCCAGCACAACACAGCGCTCTGGATGGCGCACGGCAACTTCAAGGAAGCCCTCGCGGAGTTTCTGGTGAAACTCCAGCCCCTTGGATTCAAAACGCGTTTCAAACAGACCACGGCCAAAGGCGCGCTCAAGACCCACCTCGACCGGAATATCGAACACAACCGTCAGATTCGGCTGGTTGTCGCCGACGACGTGTTTGTCCAGAGCCTCGATCAGGCTCTCGGGCGCACCACCGCCTGCGCCCTGATAGGCACGGCTCGAATCAGCGAAGCGATCACATACGACCCACTTGCCCTCTTCGAGCGCCGGCAAAATCTTGCGTTCAAGATGGTCCGAACGCGAGGCGTACATCAGCAGGGTTTCGGTTCGCGCCGACCACCGCTCTGCATCGCCAGATACCGCAATGGCGCGGATTTCCTCTGCGCCAGGCGATCCGCCCGGTTCCCGCGTCTGAACGACGTCAATGCCACGCTCGCGCAGGCGCTCTGCCAGCAGGCGCGCCTGCGTGGTCTTACCGGCACCTTCGCCGCCCTCGAATGTAATGAATTTGCCTCGCACGGGCGCACAATGGCGGCGCCCGTCGGGGATGTCACCCTGATTTAGTCGGCTATCAACAGGGCTTCGGCAAAACCGCGTGAGATAACGGCCTGACGGGCCGCTTCCGCATCGGCTTGGTTGGTGAAACTGCCGGTTACCACGCGATACAGCGTGCGGCCATTTCGCTCGAACGTTTGGACCGTTGCATCGCCTCCCAGTCTGCGTGCAATCCCGTCTGCGAAGGCTCGTTCGTCAAAGGCGATGACCTGAACCCGATACTTCGGCCCCACGAAAACCGGCGGTGTGAGCGCTTGTGGTGTAACCGCAGGCGGGGCAACAACGGGTGGCGTTACCTCTCGCGGGGGCATTGCCGGCGGCAACGGTTGTTGCGGTATCGGCACCGTTGTTGGGCGACGGTCTTGACGCGGCCGACTGGGCGCAGGTGATGGAGCGGGCTGACGGGCCACCTCATTATAGGGACGCTCGGTTGACGAGCGTGGCGCGGTGCCGCGGCCAGATCGGGTGCCTGTTGTACCTTCGGCCAAGGTTCCACCTCCGCCCTGACGAGGCGCCCGTCCGGCATAACGCACCCTCACCTCGCCCACGCCGCGCTCCAACAGGCCCAAAGCCTCTGCCGCGCCGCGCGACAGATCGATGATGCGCCCGTCGGTAAACGGGCCTCTGTCGTTGACCCTCAGCAGCACGCGACGGCCGTTTGCAGTGTTGGTGACCTCGACCATGCTGGGCAGCGGCAAGGTTTTATGGGCCGCCGTTAGCGCGTTCATGTCGAACCGCTCGCCGGACGACGTCGAACGCCCATGGTGATACTGCCCGTACCACGAAGCCATGCCTGTCTCGTCATAGTCGGGCTGTTCGGCGGGCCGATAGGTGCGGCCACGAACCGTATAAGGACGCATGGTACCCGAAACGATCGGGGCAGGATCGCTCACGACCGGAATGTCACGCAGTGCTCCACCCTTGCCGCCCGAACTGGCGCAGGCCGTAAGGGTCAGGGACGCCGTTACAACTAGAGCCCAGCGCCCCAAATACCCGACCGCTCCCGCCCGCGCATCGGAGCTACGGACAGGACGTACTAGATCGGAGGAAACAAGCGCCAACTGCATCTCACCATATGACCAGCAGCAGCTTCCAATATGGTTAACGTAGATTATCCTTTTTCCCTCTTGGGCAAATCCACCTATCCGGCTATTCACCCACCCACGTCGCGCCGGAATCGAAATCCGCCGACAAGATGGAAGAGTGGCCGAGCGGTTTAAGGCACTGGTCTTGAAAACCAGCGTAGGTGAGAGCCTACCGTGGGTTCGAATCCCACCTCTTCCGCCATCTATTCACCCGCTAAAGCGGGCTATGCGGGTCGCCCGCCAATACCCCCGACATTACCGATACTTGCATAGCACGCCAGGGCTATTTGCCGTCTCTGGAGACGGCTATTGGCGCTTATCTGGCCCTCATTCTCCCACCCGTCTCCGTTTGCTCGAAGGCGCTAGGGTTTGGCGTGTCCTTTGCCTG
>NZ_JSYD01000135.1:0-1157 GCF_054824005.1 Brevundimonas sp. GN22
GCAGGATCAGCAGGTCGCCCTGCGCCAACTGGGCGGTGCGGGCGGCCAGCCGGTCGTTGTCGCCATAGCGGATTTCTTCGGTGGTGACGGTGTCGTTCTCGTTCACCACGGGGATGATGCCGTGATGCAGCAGGGCCTGAGCCGTGGCGCGGGCGTTTAGCCAGCGGCGACGGCGCTCGGTATCATCTCGGGTCAGCAGGATTTGGCCGGCCAGCAGGTCGTGCGGTGCCAGCGCCTCTTCCCATGCCTTCATCAGCAGGCTTTGGCCCACGGCGGCAGCGGCCTGTTTGTCGGCCAGCTTTTTCGGGTCGGTCTGGATGCGGGCGCGGCCCAGTGCGACAGCCCCCGAGGAGACGATGATCACCTCGCGACCCTCGGCGCGAAGGTCGGCGATGTCCTCGGCCAGAGCGGCCATCCATGCGCGGTTGGCCTCCTTGCGACGGGGGTCGAACACCAGCGACGAGCCGATCTTGAGGACGATGCGGCGGGCCTGATCCAGCGCAGCCTGAGGCGACGTCGCGCTCAGGGCAACGGCGGCAGGCTCGGCGGGGCGGTGTTCTTCTGTCAGGGTCACGCTTCTTGACTAATGCCGAAGTATCTTCGCGTCATTAGTCCTGAGGCGGAAAAGTTTCGAAACAGGGCCATAAAAACGCCCGACGGAGAATATTCCGTCGGGCGTTGGTCTTTTAACCGCAGGGCGGAGCTTACTGGTCTTGGGTCCAGCTACCGGCCAGAGCCTTGAACAGGCTGATCTGGGCATTGGCCACGGCCTGTTCCGAACCGGCTAGAGCGGCGTCGGCACCGGAGAGGGTGCGTTCGGCGTCCAGCACGCTCAGGAAGCTGTCCGCACCAGCGTCGAAACGCAGGCGTGACAGACGGGCAGCGGTGGCTGCCTGTTCGCGAGCGACGCGCAGGGCGCGCTGGCGATCCAGCTCGTTGGCATAGGCCGACAGAGCGGTCTCGGTTTCCTGAAGTGCCACCAGCACCGTCTGGTCGTAGTTGGCCAGAGCGGCTTCGGCGCGGGCGTCGGCCTGTTTGATACGGGCGCGAGCGGCGATGACGTTCGGGAACGACCACGAGATCAGGGGGCCGAACGAGAAGCGGAAGTTCTCGTCATTGCCCAGATCACCGGCATCGAACGCCGTCGAGCCCAACGA
>NZ_JSYD01000136.1:0-1131 GCF_054824005.1 Brevundimonas sp. GN22
CCATCAAACACATCGTGCACCGCTCCTCCACCTGAGGAGCGGCTAGCCGCTCAATATTCGACAACATCCCGATACTGCGGATGACGTGACAGCCAAGCCCGCGCATATCCGCAATGGGGCGATAGCTTCAGCCCCTCGTTTCGGGCCAGCTCGGCCAGCGCCTGCATGAACTGCCCCGCCGCCCCCGTGCCCCGCAGCGCCGGATCGGCCTCTACGTGCAGCAAGACCCGCGTCTTGCCCTTCACAGCATAGTCGGCAAACACGACGCGCAGTTGACCCTCGGGGTCATAAAAGCCCTGCTCGTATCTCTGGTTTTCGGCAACGTCGCGCAGATCCATCGGCCTCTCGATTCCACTTCCCTGAGAAGTAGTTAAGCTCCCGAAACCATCCGGCGTTCCCGACTATTCACAACCAGCCGCGGGGATTTTCGATCATGCGACCATGCTGCAGCGCCCTTAGCCCCCGCATCCCGCGAACCAGCGTCCAAATCAGGCCGGCAAACAGCACAAACACGCCGACATTGACGATGATCAACAGCGCCCCACCCGCGATAGCCGCCAGGGCCACCAGCAAGGTTCGCTTTTGATACTCGCGGTGGCTCCTCGCCAAATCGTCCTGCGGAGCCTCGCCCCAAAGAACGCTCGCCAGACCCACCACGGCCCCGATACCAAAGGTCGGCACCGCCAGCAGGATCAGCGCATACGTCGCCGACAGACCAATCCGGTCCACGATGGGACCACGACGGCTGAACTCGTTAATCTCGCGTCGGATCGACATGCACAAACTCCTTGGCCCGCTTCCCGCAAGCATGCCCGTCACAGTGCCCGCAGGCAATCACCGTGCGTACGAAACCTCGCAGCCCGCAACCGCCGTACCGGCAATCGCATCGGGCTTATCGACCTTCACACGCACAGCCTGCACGCGCGGATCCTCCAGACACTCCAGCGCGACCCGCTCCGCAAAGGTTTCCACCAGTTCAATGTGCTCGCCACCGGCCAAGGTTCGGACGATACGGGCAACCCCGTCATAATCCAGCGTATCGGCCAGTTCGCGCACCGGTGCAGGCCCCAAATCCAGCTCAACGTCGATCACAAGCGTCTGCAATCGCCCCTTCTCGTGATCATAAACGCC
>NZ_JSYD01000137.1:0-4906 GCF_054824005.1 Brevundimonas sp. GN22
GCACCCCAGAAGTCCCACAGCTGACCCGAAGCAGCGGCAACAGCGTGGTGCTGTTCGTTCATTTCGGTCACGTCAACGAAGGCTTCGACGTAGGCCGTGCCTTCAGCGGACTGATTGCCCTTACCGAAGATGTTGTACGGCACGCACTGATCAATGGCGGCACGGCCAGCTTCGCTGTTCTGAACGAAACCACCGCGGACCGGGTCCGGCAGGTTTACGCCCTGAGCGGCCAGGAGCTTGGCACGGCAGACAACTGCGCCTGCGGCACCGAGAACGCCGGCGGTGTCGACGACCGAGTCAGCAGCGAAGTAGAAGCGTTCGGCGTCAACCGCGAACTCTTGGTTCTCGTTGTCCATACGGCCGTAGGTGTAGGACAGATCCCAGCCGAAGTTCTTCACGAAGCCGACTTGGTCGTAGTCACCTTTAAGGGCGACAACATAACGCTGCAGGTCGCGGAAGTTGTTCTGGAAGCGGTCGTTACCGAAGCCCGACAGACGGGCCCACGGTGCAGCCGTGGTCGTGGTCACAGCACCCGGAGCGTTCTGGGTGCCAGCAGCATAGTTGGTGACCGTGTTGGCGGCGATAGCGGCCTTCAGGTTTGCCGGGATGAAGGCGTTGTCCGACCAGCGCATGTTTGCGCCCGACGTTGCCGTGATCTGCACATGTCGGCCAGCCGAGATGGCGGCGTCGCTGAAGTTGATGTCATAGAAGAACGGTTGCGACGTATCGTTCGTTTCTTCAGTGATATATTTGGCTTCGGCGTAGGCCGTGATGCGGTCCGTGATCTTGAAGGTCGAACCGACCTGATAGCGCTGCGATTCCGAACGCGGCAGACGCGAGTCGGTCGAGAAGACTGCAGCCGATTCACCGTCACCGCCGATGTTGTACGGACGGCTGGAACCCGTTGCGCCGATGCGCTGGCCGAAGTTGGCCAAACGAGCGGACGTGCCGTCGAACCACCAAGTCTTGGCCGGATCAACCGAATAGCAGTTCGCGCTGTTGTATGCGGTACAGGCCGCCAGCGGCACGTTCGGGTTGATCAGAGCGCTAGGCTGCTGAGCGTTGGCCAGCGTCATGACCGACCAGCGCGGGCGGTCCAGACGAACCAGGTTCGTACCCCAGAACAGTTGAGTGTCGATGATGCCATCGTCTGCCGGACCAATCGCACCCGAGGTCGGGTCGGCGTCAACGCCGAGCAGCACCGGCGAACGGCGCAGCCAGTCCATGTCCAGACCGGTCACTTCGTCCTGCTGCTCCCACTCGGCGTGGGCATAGACGTTCAGACGATCGTCGAAGAAGTTCTTACCGACCAAGGCCGAGATGCGCTTCGCAGCCTGACCGTCCTGGTTGATGACCGAATAGTTGGCGTCGATTTCCGCGCCTTCGTAGTCGTCGCGCAGGTTGAAGTTCAGCACGCCGGCAACAGCGTCTGCGCCGTAGATCGACGAGGCACCGCCGGTGATGATTTCAACGTTCTGGATCAGCAGGCGCGGGATGGTGTCGACGTCCACACCCAGACCACCACCGACCGAACCGACGTGACGGCGACCGTCAACCAGCGTCAGCGTACGGCCCGAACCCAGTGCGCGCAGGTTGGCGATCGACAGACCACCATCGTTCAGGCCCGAACCGGTCGTGTCCGACGGAATTACGGAGTTCGACAGCGCAGGAATGGTCGACAGATAGTCGATAACCGTCGCCAGACCAGTTTCCAGGATTTGCTCTTGGGTGACTTGGATCAGCGGGGTCGGCGAAGTCGTCGGGTCGCGACGGATACGCGAACCCGTAACGACGATCTCGCTAACCTCGGTGGCTTGATCCGTAGTCGGATTGGTTTGCTGCTCCGCATGAGCAGCCGTGACGAGCAAAGTGCTCGCCAGCACGGTTGTGCCAAGCAAAGCAGTGCGCTTGATTTTCATATGTTCGAACTCCCGTTCGGGGCTTCCCCATGACCCCCAAAAGGGGGGCCGCCGAGCGTGGAAACTCACATATCAATGTTGGCGTAACAATGATTATGGCATCATATGGGCCACTTTCAGTCCTAATGTTACCAGTTTAACACAATTCGCATTGGGAGAATCCCGTAGAGGCGCACAATCAAAAAGGGTGCGCCGATCCAATAACCAGCGCACCCCAATCATTTAATTTATAAGTTCCAAGAACTTAGAAGTTCTCTCGCAACCATGTTGCCGCGCGGGTGAACGGTCCGCCGCTGTGGATACGCGGGGCGTCTGCGGCCGTAATGTGGCGGGTCATGAGCTTATGCACCGACACCGCTTCGCGCGGTCCATAGGCAGCACGCAGCAATACGCCCGCCGCCGAGGAGAAGGCTGGTCCTGCCGCAGCTTCGGCAAGGTGAGGCGCGCGTTGGGGACGTCCAAGACGCACTGAAGGGTGGTCAAACACGCGCTCTGCCAGTTCACGCACGCCGTTCAACTGACTGGCCCCGCCGGTCAGAACGATTCCCATGCCCGGATCAATACGCATGCCTGCGGCGCGGAGGCGGTCGCGCATCAACTCCAGCGTCTCTTCGACACGCGGCGCGATGATGGTTTTCAGCATGGCCCGCGGCCAAACGACCGGACCAGATGACGAATCCTCGCCGCGCGGCGGGGCTTCAACCATTTCGCGGTCTTCATTATTGCTGGCCATGGCCGAGCCATGCAGCGTCTTAAGGCGCTCTGCCCCTGCACGCGAGGTTGTCATGCCGCGAGCGATGTCGGCGGTGACGTGATCGCCACCGACGCTGAGGCTCTCGATGTGCAGCAGGGAACGCCCGCCCCACACAGCGGCAGAGGTCGTCCCTGCCCCCATGTCGATACACAGCGAGCCCAGCTCCATCTCGTCTTCTTCCAGCGCGGCCAGCGAGGTGACAAGCGGGGCCGAAGCCACACCTTGCAGATCGAGGTGGGCGCGTTCCAGACAGTTGCTGAGGGCACCGAATGCCCCTTCCGCCATAGAAATCACCAGCAGGTCCAGGCCGAGGGTGCGGCCTTGCAAGTGACGCGGATCGTGGACGCCGCGCGAGCCGTCCACAGACCATGCGACTGGCAGAACGTGGATCGGGCGGCGGTTCGGCAGGCTGATCTTGGACAAGGCCGCACTGATGGCGCGAGCAAGGTCCGGATCGGAAATCGGCTGGCCGCCGAGCGAGACACTGGCCGACACGCGGTGGCTGGCCATCTGGCCAATCGAGGTGGTGACGACGACTCCGGAAATGGTCGCGCCAGCAGCACGCTCGGCCCGTTCGACAGCGCGCGCGATGGCGTCGGCGGCGTCTTCCATGTTGACGATCACCCCACCGCGCACACCGCGCGATTGCACGTGACCGGCACCGGCGACGCGAATGGTGCTGTCGGCACGACGCACACCTTCTGGCTTCATGATGAAGCAGGCGACCTTGGATTGGCCAAGGTCGAGCGCAGCCACTGCGGGCGCGCGCGACGAGTTACCGACCTGATCGTCTTTACGGTCGCGGAGAAGTCCAATCATTGTGCTTCTATCCTCTCGCGTCACCTTCGGAAGGGCGTATCGCCACTTCTTCAGGCGTTCTTAGATCGACCCGGGCAAAGCCCAGATCCAATAGGCGTTCACGCTGGTCCAGCGCATCGAGACGGATCAGGGCCGAGTCCTGATCGACAGCCGGCAGCTGGATCAAGGCACCGTCCTTCAAGCGAAGGTCCCAGCGGCGCTCGTCTACCCGCACCAGCGCATCGATACGGCTCATAAGACGCGGACGTTGGCGAAGCAGCGGCACGATATCGGCTGCGGCCTGATCGGCTCCCTTGCCGACAATGAGCGGCAATTCAGGATAGCGTCCGGCATCGGCACCCGGGATTACGACGCCATCGGCATCGATGACATGCGCCTTGCCACCGACCTGCCAAACGGCCAGCCGATTGTGTTCTTTAACGTCTACGATGATGGTGTTGGGCAACAGGCGCACCACGCGCGCTTCCTTTACCCAGCCCACCTGCTCTACCCGCTCGCGTACAGCGTTCAGGTCCAGACTGACGATAGGCTGATCCTGATACAGACCGACAGCGCGCTGGATGGGACCCTTGGCCTCTGGCGACGCCCCGTTGACGTGCACCTGCTCCAGTTTCAGACCCATGCCGACTGTTACGGCATCGAACTTTTCCTGCATGGAGGCAGAGATACGCTCTGCACGCGCTCCCGTAGCCAGAACGCCCGCCAGAACGGCAACGCCCGCAACCAGGCAAACAGCCACGACCCGCGGCGACATATCCATGCGACCGATATCGGCCACGCGTCCCTTGGGGGCACCGCGCGGGGCTTGCCCCTTACCAGATTGTCGACGTCCGCCGCGTACTACCGCCGGCATGAGGCGTCCTCCACCAACCAACGAACCAGAGTGCGATAATCCATACCGACGTAGGCCGCCTGCTCGGGCGCGAGCGAGGTCGGGGTCATGCCGGGCTGGGTGTTCACCTCCAGCAAGACAAGAACATCGTTAACGTCGTCATAACGGAAATCGGACCGCGATACGCCACGGCAGCCCATGGCCGCGTGGGCGAGCTCCGCCTGACGTAAAGCCTTGTCAAATACGTGCGCAGGCAGTTCCGCAGGCAGTACGTGGCGCGAACCACCGGGCGAATATTTCGCTTCGTAATCGTAGAAGCCCTTGGTCGGCGTAATGTCGGTGATGGTCAGGGCGCGCGGACCGTTCAGATCGCCGATCACCGCAACCGCCAGTTCTTTTCCCGCGATGAAGGGCTCTACCATGACCTGCTCGCCATAGGTCCAGCTATCTTCGCCAACTTCGGCCACCGGACGGTTAGCGCCCTCGCGCACCAGATAGACGCCGACCGAAGACCCTTCGGCATTCGGCTTGATCACATAGGGCGGCTCGATGACGTGGCGCGATGCGACCTCGTGACGGTCA
>NZ_JSYD01000138.1:0-824 GCF_054824005.1 Brevundimonas sp. GN22
GCATGCTGCTGATCCTCGGCTTCTACTTTGCCAAGGTCGTCAATGCGGGCCAGCAAGATATGGCGAACCGCGCGATCGATGCGGCAGCGGCGACGGTACCAGTGGTCGCGCCGAGCAGTGAGGGGGGGGGCAAATGACCGCTCACCATATTGCGGTCAACGTGCATACCTCCAAAGTGTGCTTGGTGGACCTGACCGACTGCATGTTGATCGTGCAGCCCCGATATACGTTACTCCGAGTTGAAAATGTCCAAAGCGCTAATGCCGTTACGTCGGTCATACACAAATCGAGTGGCTTGCAGCAGGCTTCTCCCAATAATCATCGAATAAGCACGTCCGATCCCGACGGGGCCTCTAGCTACTTGTGTAGTGAACGCAACCGGCGAACCAACGAAACTAATTTCAACCCTATAAACTGTGGTAGTCCCCACGCCCGCGATTGAGAGCGAGGGCATTTCTTTCTCCAATTGCGCGTGCGGCGGAATGAGGTGTGGCGCTATAACCGACACATCGGCACCCGTGTCTATCAACGCATAAGTCCGCCCCTCCGCTCGCTGAGAGCGCAGCATATCCAGTCGGAACGAATACAGGATCTCGACACACGGGGCGGCCAGCGGGTTGCCCAGATCATGGATCCCCGCCTCACTAAGGTGAACCACAGGCACTGTCGCTGTCGGTTTGTCCATTCCTGTGCCTTCCTTGCCGACAGTACTTCGCCTCACAAATCCTAAACAAATTGGAAAGCTCACAATGCTCGACGCTCGTCGTTTGCAGCAGCGCCTTGGCGTGCCCGCTGACGGCATGCTGCTGATCCTCGGCTTCTAC
>NZ_JSYD01000016.1:0-87767 GCF_054824005.1 Brevundimonas sp. GN22
TGCGCTTCGGCGGCACTGTCACCATCGAGCGCGAAGATGGCCGCATCCAGACCTTCCGCATCGTAGGCGAGGACGAAGCCGACCCCGCCAAGGGTTCTGTCAGCCATGTCTCGCCTCTGGCACGGGCCTTGATCGGCAAACCGGTCGATGACGAAGCGGAAATCGCCGGACAGACCGTGGCGATCATCGCCGTCGACGCATAAAAAAGGCCCCCGAGACGGGGGCCTTTCCTATTGAAACACAAGGGGCTTAGTGGCCGCCCTTGCCCTTTTCCAGTGCTACCGGCTGGAAGTTGCGGACGAAGTTTTCCAACAGGCGTACCGACCAGCCTGCCGAACCCGCGGGCTTGACGTCATTGCCACCGCCATAGGCGACATTGGCCATGTCGATGTGCGCCCACGGCGTTTCCGGACGAACGAAATTGCCGATGAAGTGAGCCGCGGTACCCGCACCCGGTCCCGGCTCGCCACCGTTACGCAGGTCTGCGATTGGGGATGCCAGACGGCCGCCGTAGGACGGGTGCATCGGCAGTTGCCACACGGGCTCGCCCGCGGCCTTGCCCGCTTCCACGATTTGATCAGCCAATGCGTCGTGACGGGTGAACAGACCGGCATAGTCCGGTCCCAAAGCCCCGCCCACAGCTCCGGTCAGGGTCGCCACGTCGATGATAGCCGCCGGATTATAGTTGGTGTCAGCCCAGGTGATGGCATCGGCCAGAACAAGGCGACCTTCGGCATCGGTCGAGACGATCTCGATGGTCTTGCCGTTCATCGCGGTCAGAACGTCACCCGGACGGATCGCACCGCCATCAGGCATGTTCTCGGCGACAGCGGCAACGGCCAGTACATCGACCGGCGCGCCCGACTTGGCCAGCGCGAGAACCGCACCCACCACGCCCGCAGCACCGGACATGTCCATCTTCATATTGCCCATGTTGGCGCCGGGCTTGATGGAGATGCCGCCGGAATCGAAGGTAATACCCTTACCGACCAGAGCAATCGGGCCCGTGGTGGCGGCACCCTGACCGCGATAGCGGACTGCGACCAGCGCCGGCGGACGCTGGGAGCCCTGACCCACGCCCAGAATCGCACCCATGCCCAGACGCTGCATAGCTGCCACGTCCAGAACTTCGACCGTCACACCCGGAATACCGGCAAAAGCTTCGCGTGTGCGGGCGGCGAACACCTCGGGATAGACGATGTTGGCGGGCTCGTTGGCGATGTTGCGGGTCCAGCTCATCGCCTCGACGATGTGGGCACCGCGTGACTTGTAGTGGGCCTCGGCATCGCCATCGGCGACGACGGTGATTGCCCCCGGCAGAGCCGTGATGCGAGCGTCGGTATTGTAGAAATCAACGCGGTACTGGCCAATGCCCAGACCCGTGACGATCTCGGAGACGACGTCCGAGGACAGGCCTTTGGCGGCGACGGTGAGGATTCCGGCTTCCGACATCAGGGCGCGGCCAGCAATCGTCCCGGCGGTTTGGATGTCCGCTGCGCCGGCGTCCTTGGCCAGACCCAGAACATACACGCGGTTCCACCCCGCGACGCCGTAGAGGCTGATGGATTTGCGTGGGCCGTAGTTGAAGCGCGCTGCGGTCAGACCCGACTTCACCGCTTCAACGGTGGCGGCGTCCAGACCGCGCACGGCCAGATCTTCTTCGGAGGAGGCGACAATGACCAGAGTATCCGATGCCGCCGGAAGGGCGCTGGCGAAAGCGACTTCGCGGATAACCGAGTAGCGGGCCGAAGCGCCAACGGGCTGGGCGACGCGCTCGTTCGCGGCAGGTGCGCGGCGCGACTGCGCCTCGGCCGGTTGAGCGACGCTCAAACCTGCGGCTGCGACGACAGCCAGAACGGCGATGGAAGATTTGTAGAAACGCTGCATCAGTCAGCCCCCTCGTTGACGACAGGTGGGCTTTATGAAGCGCGCCGCCCACGCGGAGCAACCCGCGTTAGGCACATCGCGCCCTCAACGCGACGCCGTGTCACGTCAGGAGCACGTTTGGGGCTGGCAGCTCCTTGCGCAACGCCAATGAGAAAGGGCGGGACCTTTCGATCCCGCCCTTCCCTTTTGGGTTGCTCTGAGAAGCCGGACTTAGAAGTCCATGCCGCCCATGCCACCCATGCCGCCCATGTCCGGTGCGCCGCCGGCCGAGGCCTTCTTCGGAGCATCGGCAATAGCCGCTTCGGTGGTGATCAGGATGCCGGCAACCGAGGCAGCCGACTTCAGAGCCGAACGCACAACCTTGGCCGGATCGATCACGCCCATTTGGACCAGATCGCCGTACTCTTCGGTTTGAGCGTTGAAGCCGAAGTTGGCTTCGGTCGATTCCAGAACCTTACCGACGACGATCGAACCTTCGACGCCCGAGTTTTCCGAGATCTGACGGATCGGAGCTTGCAGGGCGCGACGGACGATGTTGATGCCAGCCTTCTGGTCGGCGTTGATGCCTTCCACGTTAGCCAGAACCTTCGAAGCCTTCAGCAGGGCCACACCACCGCCCGGGACGATACCTTCGTCCGCAGCAGCGCGGGTTGCGTTCAGGGCGTCGTCGACGCGGTCTTTCTTTTCCTTCACTTCGACTTCGGTCTCGCCGCCGACGCGCAGGACGGCAACGCCACCGGCCAGCTTGGCCAGACGCTCTTGCAGCTTCTCGCGATCGTAGTCCGACGAGGTCTCTTCGATCTGGCGCTTGATCTGGCCAACGCGGGCTTCGATCGCATCCTTGGCACCAACGCCTTCAACGACGGTGGTGTCTTCCTTGGTGATGACGACCTTCTTGGCCTTACCCAGCATGTCGAGGGTAACGGTTTCCAGCTTGATGCCGAGGTCTTCCGAGATGACTTCACCGCCGGTCAGGATCGCGATGTCTTCCAGCATGGCCTTGCGGCGGTCGCCGAAGCCCGGAGCCTTGACGGCAGCAACGCGCAGACCACCGCGCAGCTTGTTGACGACCAGGGTCGCCAGCGCTTCGCCTTCGATGTCTTCAGCGATGATGAGCAGCGGACGGCCCGACTGAACAACAGCTTCCAGAATCGGCAGCATCGGCTGCAGCGAGGTCAGCTTCTTCTCGTGGAGCAGGATGAGCGGCTCTTCGAGGACAGCTTCCATCTTGTCGGCGTTGGTGATGAAGTACGGCGACAGGTAGCCGCGGTCGAACTGCATACCTTCGACGATGTCGACGGTGGTTTCGGCGGTCTTGGCTTCTTCGACGGTGATGACGCCTTCGTTGCCGACCTTGTCCATGGCCTGGGCAATCAGGCTACCGATTTCGGTGTCGCCGTTAGCCGAGATGGTGCCGACCTGAGCGATTTCCGAGTTGTTCGAAACCGGCTTCGAGATCGACTTCACTTCTTCCAGAACAGCTTCGACAGCCTTGTCGATGCCGCGCTTCAGGTCCATCGGGTTCATGCCGGCGGCAACAGCCTTCAGGCCTTCTTGCACGAGGGCTTGAGCCAGAACGGTTGCGGTGGTGGTGCCGTCACCCGCCTTGTCGTTCGCCTTCGAAGCGACTTCGCGGATCATCTGGGCGCCCATGTTCTCGAAGGCGTCTTCCAGCTCGATCTCTTTGGCGACCGAAACGCCGTCCTTGGTCGAGCGCGGAGCGCCAAACGACTTCTGGATCACAACGTTGCGGCCCTTCGGACCCAGGGTCACCTTGACGGCGTTAGCCAGGACGTTGACGCCCTTGAGCATTTTGTCGCGGGCATCGGTGTTGAACTGTACGATCTTAGCGGCCATGCGGGCAGCTCCTATCTAAATGTTATTGTTCAGGAATTTAGGACAATCGGGTGCTTACGAGAGCACGCCCAGGATGTCCGATTCCTTCATGATGATCAGGTCTTCGCCTTCGATCTTCACTTCGGTACCCGACCATTTGCCGAACAGGATGCGGTCGCCGACATTGACGTCCAGAGCGACGAACTTGCCGTCTTCGTCACGAACGCCCGAGCCAACAGCGATCACTTCGCCTTCTTGAGGCTTTTCCTTAGCGGTGTCGGGGATGATGATCCCGCCCTTGGTCGTGGTAGCTTCTTCAACGCGCTTTACCAGCACGCGGTCGCCGAGAGGACGAAACGCCATCAGAGGATCTCCAGTTAAAATTTTGCCTTAGCAGCTTGAGGGAAGGCTTTAGCAGTCATCCCCCTCGAGTGCTAACGGCGGGGAGTTAGGCACCCCCACAGAGAGGGTCAAGGGTAGGCCTGACGAATTTTTCCGAAATCGCTGCCGCGAAGATGAAGCGAAAATGAACAGGGTCCGCTGGGGCTGTTCAGATAGGCTCCGCTATAAACATCCTCAGAGTTTGAACACCGGCTTTGAAAGGAGCCCGCCTATGAAGACCCTGTCCAAAATTGGCGTCGCGGCAATCGCCCCGGCTCTCGCCCTGACCCTCATGGCTTCGCCTGCTTCGGCCCAGCGCTATCATGACCGCGACCGCGGTAATGACGCCGCCAAGGATGCAGTCCTCGGTGCCGTCGTCGGCGGTCTGGCCGGTGCCATCATCGGTAATGGCGATGGTCGCTATGTCGCCGGTGGTGCCCTTGCAGGTGCTGCGGTCGGTGCCGCATCGTCGGATAACCGCAGCGAATGTAACTATTACCGCGGTGGCCGTTGCTACCGTAACCAAGGTCACTGGGAACGTGAACACGGCATCAACAGCCGCGACCGTTACAGCTATGACCGCCGTGACTACCGCGGTGGCCGCTATGACCAACGCGACCGTGGCTATCGCTACGACCGTCGCTGGTAAGCGCTAGAAAACGCGAAGGGCCCGCCTGATGAAGGCGGGCCCTTTTTGCATTCATGGGGCTTAAGTCAGCCTTTTCAGCAAAGCCAAGGTGGACGGATCCAGCTCGTCGGCTCCACCCGCAGCGACGTTCATCACAGAGCTGGCCATGGCCTTGCCCAGTTCCACGCCCCATTGGTCAAAGCTGTTCAGGTCCCAGATCACGCCCTCGACGAACGTCTTGTGTTCATACAGTGCTATAAGCGCGCCCAAGGTGCTGGGCGTGACCTTGTCCATGGCGATCATCGACGACGGGCGATTACCTGGGAAGGTCTTGTGGGGAGCCAGCCGCGCCGCCTCTTCTTCAGACGCGCCGGCAGCCAGCATTTCATCATAAGCCGCCAACATGGACTGACCGACCATCAAGGCGCGCGACTGGGCAAGCGCATTGGCCCAGAGCTTGTTTTCCGGTCCGTCATCGTGGGTTTGGCGAACGATGATGAACTCGGTCGGGACGACCTGCGGACCTTGATGCAGTTGCTGGAAGAAGGCGTGCTGGCCGTTTGACCCGACCTCGCCAAAGATCACGGGACAGGTGGCCTGTTCGATGGGGCGGCCATCGCGGGTCACGCGCTTGCCGTTGGATTCCATCTCCAACTGCTGGAGGTAGGCCGGAAAGCGACGAAGGACATAGGCGTAGGGCGCGACCGAGCGTGCCGTCCGACCCAACCCGTCCACGTTATAAATCTGCGCCAACGCCATCAGGACCGGACCATTGCGGTCCAAAGGTGCGGTGACGAAGTGATCGTCCATAGCCTCGGCACCGCGCAGTAGCTCTTCGAACACATCCCAGCCCAGCGCGATAGCGACCGACAGGCTGACCGATGACCAAAGAGAGAAGCGACCGCCAACCCAGTCCGAGAAAGCAAAGGTCTGACCGCAGCCAAATTCGTCCGCCTTTTCAGGCGTAGCGGTCACCCCGACGATCTGTTTGGCAATATCGGCACCATCCGGCAGTCGCGACTGCAACCAGTCCCGCACAGCCTTGGCATTGGCGAGAGTTTCCAACGTCGTGAACGTCTTCGAGACGATGATAACCAGAGTGGTTTCCGGATCGAGACCCGCCAGAGCTTCTTGTCGATCAGCGGGATCGATATTGGCGACGAACCGCACCTGAAAAGTCGGGAAGCGGGTACGAAGCCCCTCCCAGACTACACGCGGCCCCAGATCGGAGCCGCCGATACCGATATGGACGACCGCCTGAATAGGTTTGCCCGTCGCGCCACGGATGGTGCCTTCGCGCACGCCGGTGGCAAAGGCCTTCAGAGCCTGACGCTGGCGATGCACTTCGTCGGTGATGGAACTGCCCAGAGCGAAGAACTGCTTGTGCGACGACGCCCTGAGGGCAGGGTGCAGCACTGCACGCCCTTCGGTAGTGTTGACGGCCTCGCCGGCGAACAGGGCATCGCGCGCGCCTTCAACATCGCGCGCCTGCGCAAGGTTGAGGGCAGCGGCCAGTCCGGCCCGCGTCCAGCTTTGTTTGGACAGGTCGATATAGAGGCCAGCCGCCGTTACCGACAAACGCTCCAGCCGCTCGGGGTCTTTCTCGAACTGTTCCAGGATAGAGGCGTCACGATCATGTGCAGCCACGGAGACAAGCCTGGACCATGCAGCATCCGAAGTGAGGATCGTCTCGGGTTCAGCCAACAGTTTTCAGCCCTCGTTTACCGTCGTTATACTAACACTCGAGCTCCAGGGGATAGAAGCCGAGGGGGACTCTAACCCGTCCGGAAACGGGTTGGAGGGGAAATTATTATGAGTTGCAACCTCGTATTCGCTGCGTCCCTGCTATTTTCAGCGGAATACAGTGCGTCAAACGTGCCTGTTGTAGAGGCCGTTGCATCAGCGCCATTTTCCGACGAAGCTGAGCCGCGGTCACTTGTCCAGGAGGCGGGGCGACTAAAGACTATCGTCCAGTACTGGATGGAAGGCCCCGCCGTGGCCGAAGAACACTTCGCGCGCAGTGCGCCTTTTATGGCCTTCAGCTCACAGGCCGCCGAACTCTCGCACGCCAACATGCAGGCCCATCTGGCCTTGAAAGCCAGCGGCACCGACGGGGACCTGACGTGCATCCTGCGCGGGATCGCGGAGGATATTCCTAAAAAGGTAGCGCTCGTCGAGGCGGCCAAACCCGGTCCCGAGCGCAGACAGGCGTTCGAGGAACTGGCCTATCTGCTGAACGACAATGTCGAGGTTATTCTGGCCCCGCCGCACGTCGAGGGTGTGGACTAGGGCCTGGCCGCGTTTTTGACGGCCTTGATGACCACGCCCTCTGTCAGGATCTGGGGCAGGACCACGGGCTGAGCGGCATTCGGCGAATAGACCAGATATAGCGGCACGCCCGAGCGGCCATGACGCTGCAACTCTGCCGTGATGGCCGGATCGGAGCGTGTCCAGTCGCCCACCAGATAGATCGTGCCCGTATCGGCAAAGGCCTTGGCGGTACGCTCCGACGCCAGGGCTGTGCGCTCATTGATCTTGCAGGTGACGCACCAGTCGGCCGTGAAGTTCACAACGACAGGCTTGCCTTGCGACAACCCTGCCTGAACCACTTCATTCGACCAGGGGTTCGACGGTAGGGCCGAATGCGAGCCTTGTGCTGCCACGGTCACCGGCGTCCGTAGTGCCATGACACCCGCACCAACGAAGGCTACGGCGAAGGCTGCAGCAGTCCCGACCCATATGCGTGCATTCGGTTTTATTTGTGCGCGACCCACCAGCCAAAGCATGACGGCTAACAAGACGGCGGCAACAGCCAACCAAACGATGCTGTTGGTCTGGCGCACGAACACCCAAGCTAACCAGACGGCCGTCGCATACATCGGTAGGGCCAGAATGTTCCGCAGTCGCTCCATCCACGGCCCCGGTTTGGGCAATCCCCGGAGCAGTCGCGGGCTGAGGCTGAGCACGAGATAGGGCAGGGCAAGCCCCACGCCGAGCAAAAGAAATACCGCCAGTGCCAGCGGCCATGACAGTACCAAGGCTGCCCCCGTCGCCACGGCCATAAAAGGTGCCGTACAGGGCGCGGCCACCACAACAGCTAGAACCCCTGTCAGAAACGCGCCGAACAGGCCCGATCGTTGAGCACCTATGCCGCCCAGTTGCTGGAGACGGCCACCGAAGCTGAAGATACCCGACAGGTTCATCGCCACGGCCAGCATCAACAAAGCCAATGCCCCGACCACCGCGGGTGACTGAAGCTGGAAGCCCCAGCCGATGCTTTGACCCAGTGCCCGCAAAGCCAGCAGCCCCCCCGCCAGCGCGCCAAATGACACCAGCACACCAGCTGTAAAGGCGAATCCGTCGTGGCGCAGTTGAACCGGATCATGCGCGGAGCGTGTCAGGGCCGCCGCCTTCATGGCCAGCACCGGAAACACGCATGGCATCAGATTGAGGATCAACCCGCCCAGCAGCGCGAACACGGCAGCCTGCCAGAACCCGACCGTGGCCTGATCCTTATCGGGCGCATCTGTACTGACGCTTCCGTCGCCCGTAGTCCCCGCCAGGGCTGCACCTGACGACGCGGTGATCTCCCAAGCGCCCGCGTCGGTGGAAATGGTGCCCGTCACCGGCTCGGTCACGCCTTCTCGCGTTGCGCGTCCGGCGGGCACGCTAAAGGTCAGACCCTGCGGACCCAGCTCCACCTTTTGTTTGGCCGCATGGTCCAAAACGGTCTGGCCGTGCGCATAGAAATAGGCCCAGCGCGGCTTTAGGCCCACCAAGGGACCACCGGCCGCGTTGATGATGAGCTGGCCGTTTTCAACCCGCGCCGCGGCATCGATTTCGGCCGCTCGGGGGGCACCGGTGACCACGTTTTCAATGGCCCTGCCGTGCCGCGCGGTAAGTGGTGCCGCGCCTTCGCCCACCAGCAAATCCGTGGACAGCGTCATATTCACCGGCACGCACATCTCGTCGCTGCAGACAAGAAACAGGACGTTGGCCGAGACAGAGTATTTCTCGCCAGTCGTCAGACCGGCTGGCACTTCGATCGGTACAGGCAGGTAAACTTGGTCGCTATAAACATAGCTCATCAGCCCCATCAGCGGCTTGCGCTCGGGCAGGGGCCACAGGAAGTCTCCCGCCTTAAAACCGGCGGGCAGGTCCCACTGGGCTTCGGTTGCACCGCCGGAGTCGCCGGGGTTGCGCCAATAGGTATGCCATTGCGGCGAGATTTTCTGCCGGATAGCCAAAATAGCGGTCGAGCCGGGCACGACCCACTGGCTCATTGGCACAAGTTCGGCCTCGATCCGCGGGTCCTTTTGCTCAGCCGCCATCGCCTGACCACAAAGGGTCAGGGCCACGAGCCAGACAATGAGCAAAAGTCGCAGGGGTGAGGTCATGCCGTCTTCCGTTTACGCCGAGCTAGTCTGCCTTAGCGACCGAAATTCGACGAGAACAGTCGACACGCTGTCCTACCCCTGCATTTGTGAGGAGTTTATCGGCGCGGAACGGCCTCCACCGTCACCTCGGTACGGCGGCGCAACGGTTCATTGACCTGCCCGTCGCGAGCGCCCTCTGAACCGACGGCGCTGACCTCGAATACGGGTGCTGGCCAACCTTGCGCTGCCAAAGCCTCGCTGACGGCCTGAGCGCGGCGCTCGGACAGGGCTTGGTTGGCGGAGCTATCTCCGGTGGCCGAAGCAAGACCGGTGACGGATACCTTGCGGATATCGCAGCCTGACAGTTGCTGGCCGCGCATTTGCAGCAACGTTAGCGCTGCCGGCGCGAGACGGGTCTGCCCCTCGTCGAAATAGATTTCAAAGGTCTGGTTGGCACAGTTGACCGGGGCCACCAGTGCGTCGCGGGTCTTGTAGCCGCTGCCGTTTGTGGCACAGGCGCCCAGCGCCAAGGCCGCAGCAGCAATCCCTACACCCAGTGCGATACGCTTTACTTCAACCGAATTGGTCATAGGCCCCAACCTCCTTCAAACCCGGATAACGACGAGAGGCATGAAAAAGGCGGTCTCAGTCCGAGACCGCCTTCATCAGCGATGCCCTGAATTCAGGGCGTCCGCCTCAGCGGTTTTTAGTAACGGCGCTGGCCGTTTTCCCAATAGCACTCCGACTGACGACCGTCGTAGCAGTAGTAGTAACGGCCTTGGCTGTCGCGATAGCGCTGCTGGTTGTTACGGTCTTGGGCCGAACCGCGGACGGCACCGGCAGCACCACCCAGAACAGCGCCGATAGCGGCACCGCGACCGGCATTGCCGTCGCCTACGTTATTACCGATGATCGCACCTGCGACCGCGCCCAAACCGGCACCGACTGCACCTTGGCGAACAGCCTGATTATTGGTGCTTCCACCATAATACGGATCGCTAGCGCACGCGGTGACCAGAAGGCCGGCACCTGCCAAGGCGATGATTGCCTTATTCATGGATAAACTCCTCTTGCAGACATGTTGCAGCCCCGATGTGACACCAACGAACCGGAGCGCGACCGGTTCCGGTGAAAGGGTGCATAACTGCAGAGCTATATGTAGGAACCTAGACACAAGCTGAACGTTCGCTGCCCATGTCGAATATTTCCGCCGCTGCCCCCGACGACGCTTCGCCACAGGCTACCGAGCTAAAACGGGCTGTGACGCAGGCTGTCCCTCTGCGCCGCATTATCATGCTCATCAATCCGATGTCCGGCGGGGTGAATAATAACGCTGCCGATCAGGCCCGTGCCATTCTGTCCGAATATGATCTCGAAGCCGAAGTCGAGATTTTGGAAGGCGACGGCTTTGCGCAGACCATCGACAAGGCCATAGCCGCCCGACCTGATGCCCTGCTGGTGCTTGCCGGTGACGGCACGGCACGCTCGGTCGCCACCCTGGCCGGCAAGCACGACCTGTTGGTCGCAACCCTGCCTGGCGGCACCATGAACATGTTGCCCAAGGCGCTTTATGGAACGGGTGACTGGCAAAAGGCCCTGCGACGTACCCTTGAGCAGGGCGAGCCGCGCAAGGTCGGCGGCGGGGCGATTGGCGACGAGCATTTCTATTGTGCCGCGATTTTGGGAGCCCCCGCCCTGTGGGCTCCGGCCCGCGAGGCCATCCGTTCGGGCCAGTTGGGCGAGGCGTGGTCCAAGGCTCGCACAGCGTTCCGACGCGCTTTTTCCGGCCGTATCCGCTTCAGTTTGGATGGACGCGAGTCCGGCAAGGCAGAAGCCGTCGTCCTGATCACGCCTCTGATCTCAAAGGCCTTCAACGAGGATGACCCCGGTCTTGAAGCGGCCGTTATGCAGACCTCCGATGCAGGACAGGCTCTGCGCCTCGCCGCAAACGCCGTATTGAATGACTGGCGCGACGACGACGCGGTCGACACCACGCGAACCCGTTCGGTGAAGCTGTGGGGGCGGGCGCGCATTCCTGCCGTGATCGATGGCGAGACGGTGCCGGTCGGCAAGGAGGCAACGGTCAAATTCGTTCCCCACGCCTTCACGGCTCTGGCGCTGTCACCCGAAGCCGTTGAAGACAGCAACTGATGGGCGTCATTCTCCAGTTTTCCGACATCCACTTCGGTGTCGAGCACAAGGCAGCCGTCGACGAGGCCATGGCCTATGCGCATGCCTATCAGGCCGATCTGAACCTGATCACCGGCGACATCACCCAATCGGGCAAACGCTCCGAGTTCGAAGCGGCGGCTGAGTGGATCAAGGCCCTGCCCGAACCAGTGTTCGTCAGTGTCGGCAATCACGACGTGCCCTATTGGGATGTGTTCGCGCGCCTGTTCTGGCCGTGGAGGGCGTTCGAAACGGCTACCGGCCACCCCGCGCATGATCACGAGTTTACAGCGCCCGACTTTATGGTTCGCGGTGTGACCACCGCCCGCGGCTGGCAGGCCCGGCTCAACTGGTCCAAGGGCGTGATCGATCTTGATCAGACCCGCCGCGCCGCCGAAGCCCTGCGCCAGACTCCGCCCGATACCCTGCGGATCCTGTCCTGCCACCATCCACTGGTCGAGATGATCGACACCCCGATGTCGGGCGCAGTCAAACGCGGTGATCGCGCCGCGCGCATCTTTGCCGAAGCGGGCGTTGATCTGATCACCACCGGCCATGTCCATGTGCCTTTCGCCCTGCCCATCGATATGTCGGAGCGGCGTTGCTACGCGGTGGGTTGCGGAACGCTCTCCTTGAGGGAGCGGGACAATTATCCGCCGAGCTTTAACCGCATCGAATGGGACGCGCACACCATCAAGATCACAGTCGTGACGTGGGACGGTCTGGGTTTTGTAGACGGCGAGCACTGGACCCTGAAGCGCCGTCAGGACACCCGTCATGACGACACAGCACCGGATCCGAACATTCCGGGCGCGCTCGAAGCAGACACCTTGGGCGTCTAGGCCAGCATTACTTTCAGAACGCTGTCGAGGACGGGACGCCCCTTGGGTGTAGCCCGCAGCCGCTCACCGACCACCTCGACAAAGCCGTCACCGACCAGATCGGCCAGACGCCCTGCGGTGAAGTCCATCCCCAGTCGGGTCAGGACTTCGCGCGGTATCCCTTCGACAGTCCGCATCCCCAGAAGGACACGCTCTTCGTCGGCGTCCAGTGGCGACAAATGTTCGTGCTCTTGCCACGGCGTGCCCGCCGACACGCCCGCCACGTAATTGGCGATCCGGCGATGCGCGACTGTGGCTTGGCGTCCTTGCGAGGTGGTCAGGCGACCGTGCGCCCCCGGACCGACGCCGATATAGTCCCCGCCACGCCAGACGTGCAGGTTGTGGGACGAACGCGCAGCAACGCTGTTGGCGTGGTTGGAAACCTCATAGGCTTCGAAACCCTGCCTCTCCAAAATCTCTTGCGTGCTCTCATAGAGTGCCGCTGCCATGTCCTCGTCCGGCGGCACCAACCGCCCGCGCGCGAAGGCGCGGCCAAAGGCCGTCGTCGGCTCGATGGTCAATTGGTAGGGCGAGATGTGTTCGAAGCCCAGATCGAAGGCCGTCCGGAGTTCTTGGGTCCATTCCGGCACTGTCTGGTCGGGACGAGCATAGATGAGATCGATCGACAGACGCGGGAAAATCCGCGCCGCCGTGGCCGCCGCGCGCCTCGCCGAGGCGGCGCTATGATCGCGGCCAAGGAACTTCAGAGCCCCATCGTCAAAGGACTGGATACCCATCGACAGGCGGGTCACACCCGCATCGGCTAAAGCCTGATAACGGTCCGCTTCGGCATCGGTGGGGTTAGCCTCCAGCGAAACCTCGATAGCTCCGGCGACCGGAAACAGGCCGCGCGCCTCGTCCAGTATGCGGGCAACCGCATCGGGCTTCATTAGCGAAGGCGTTCCGCCTCCAAAGAAGACCGATGTCAGTTGCCGAGGCCCCATAAGGGCGGACTGAGCACGCAGATCGGCGACGATGGCCTCGACCAGAGCATCTTGCTCTAAATGTCGACCACGATCACGCACGACATTGAAGTCGCAGTAGGGGCAGATACGGGCGCAATAGGGCCAGTGGACATAGAGGGCGACCCGCCCGTCCGTGTCCGGCACATGATCAGTCAATCAGGACGGCCTTCAGGCGATCAAAGGCCAGTGCGCGGTGGCTCATGGCGTCCTTGGCTGCAGGATCCATCTCACCGAAGGTCAGATCGTGACCGTCCGGCTGGAAGATCGGGTCATAGCCAAAACCGCGCTCGCCACGCGGGGGCCATACCACCTGACCATCGACACGACCTTCCACAACAACACAGGTGCCGTCGGGCCAGGCTACGGCCAGTGCCGAGGTGAACCAGGCCGACCGATCTTTCGACCCGGTCACTTCGATACGCTCCTCGACCTTCTGCATGGCCAGGGCAAAGTCTTTGCTCGGACCTGCCCAGCGCGCCGAAAAGATACCGGGCGCACCGTCCAGTGCGGCAATCGATAGGCCGGAGTCATCGGCAAGGCAAACCTCGCCAGAAAGCAGCGTGGCATGGCGCGCTTTCAGCATGGCATTGCCGACAAATGTCGTCTCCGTCTCATCCGGTTCGGGCAAATTCAGCTCTCCCGCCGTGACAATTTCGTAATTGCCGTCGAGCAGGGCGGCGATCTCGCGGGCCTTGCCGGGATTGTGGGTAGCAGCGACCAGCCGCATCCCCTTGATAAGACGAAGTTTCATGAGGCCACCTTAGGCCGATTTGGAACCTTGCGAAAGTTTAATATCGTTAAACGATATGTAACGTGCCTTAGAACAGCGGTCGCTCTATGTTCATTTTCAAGGACGACGGGTCGCAACGTTCCCAAGCGCCTCCTCCAGGGCAAGCTTCTTTCGCGACAATCAACGAATGCACAATCTTGTGCTAACCGGAGAAATGACAATGCAAACGATGAAAGCCTCGCTGATGATGGACAAGGTCGGCTACATCTTCCTCAACACCGTTCTGATCGCCGCCCTGCCGGCCGCTGCACTGGCAAGCCTGTTCCAAGCTCTTTGATTGTCCCGAGCTTTGACGAACGTGCAGAACATCGTGAATAGATAAGCTGCGCGCAACGCACACGCCGGGCGCAGCTCCTATTTGCGACCAAACGCGGACCGAAAACTCCATGGGATCGAAAACTTCAGGCCGAAGGCTCTTCTCCCAAATGTCTATGCCCCTTGCTGCAATCAAAGCCAGCGGTGGTTGGACGTTTCCCGCCCGCGCACTCAAGCTACTGATCGATATCGGGTTTACTGTATCGGTCGTGCTGACACTGATCTTCGCGATTGTTTTTGTCGTCGCGATCTTCATCCCCCTCGATACCTTCAGCATCTCCGTCGACAGTGGCGGCGTAACCCGCCAGATGCCTCTGACGCGCGGTCTGGTGCTGTTCGTCATGGCTGTTGTGACCACCTATTTCGCGGGTTTGGTGGTGATCCTGCGCTATTTGCGCCAGATGTTCCGGACCCTGCTGGCCGGTGATCCCTTCCACCCTGCAAACGTGATGCGTCTTCGTCTGGTCGGCGCAGCCCTGTTTTTCGTAACCATGCTGGGCTGGGCCTCGCGTCTGCTGGTCGCCAACAAACTGGCCCTCGGCGCGGTCGAAGCCCCCAGCGTCGGCGAGCTCGTCACCCCCGCTTTCGCTATCGTTATCACCTTCACGCTCGCCGAACTGTTCCGCGAGGGCGCGCGTTTGCGTGAAGAAACCGAACTGACGATCTGACGAATAACCGCTAGAAGCACTGAATCATGGCCATCCGCATCCAACTCGATCGTCTCCTTGCAGAGCGCCGCATGTCATTGACAGAGCTGGCGGATCGCGTCGGCGTGACTGTAGCCAACCTGTCGATCCTCAAAACGGGCAAGGCGCGGGCTATTCGTTTCTCGACCCTGACGGCTTTGTGCCGCGAGCTGGACTGCCAGCCGGGCGATCTGCTGGGCTATGTCCCCGGCCCGTCGTCCGAGACGCTCGAAGACTGAGGCGGTTGGCGCGCCGCCCTCCCAAACCCAGCGAAGATGACCGCCGCCTGTGGAAACGGGTGACGCATACCGTCACGCCCAAGGCTCCAACGAAATCCGACTACGTCGCCCCCGATGCGGTGGAGGCCGCGCTGGCCGAGATGACCGCCATGCTGGGCGAGGTCGAAGCGCCACCGGCTACCCCCAAGACCCGTGCCGTCCGCAAAAAGGCAGCAAAGACGGCCGCCGTCACCACGGCATCCAGCGGCAATAACGTCGCCTATCTGGCCGAGATTGCCCCGCGCCCCATGATCGGCCGCGCTTCCGACAGGCCCGTACCGGAAGATCTGGAGCCCAACCGCAAGCGCCGCCTGTCGCGCGAGCGCGATCCTATCGAAGCGCGTATCGACCTTCACGGTTTCAGCCGTTTCGAGGCCGAAGACGAACTTCGCGCCTTCCTCATGAGCTGTCAGGCGCGCGGCATGCGGGCGGTCCTCGTCATTACCGGACAAGGCCGTCAGGGCGGTGGCGTCATACGCTCCTCGTTCGAGGAATGGATGGCCAGTCCCTATTTGCGGCTGATCGTGTCGGGCTACTCGATTGCCCACCAACGGCATGGCGGTAATGGAGCGTTCTACGTGACGCTGCGCCAGCGCTAGATCAGGACTGGGCGTTGCGAATGGCGGCTGCTCCCGCAAAGGGCGCGATCACTAGCGCGAAAAGAACATAGGCACCCAGTAGCGCTACAGCCGGACCGACAGGCTGATCATTGGCCGCGCGCGCCAAGCCCCCTGCTCCGAACACGACAGGTGGAATAAAGAGCGGCAAGACGATCACGGCGATCAAAACACCGCCCCGCTTGGCCCCCAACGCCAGCGTGGCAGCGAGGGCTCCGGTAAAGGCAAAGCCCAGCCCCCCGATAAGCGCCGTCAGACCGGTCATACCAACAAGGCCCGCGTCCTGCCCCAGAGCCAAGGCCACCAAGGGTGCCATGACCGCCAGTGGCACGCCGTTGGCCAGCCACTGGGCCAGCGCCTTGACGACCACCACCGCTTCCAGCGGCACCGGCCCAAGCGCGAGAATATCCAGCGATCCGTCCTCCAGATCGCGCTCGAAAAGTCGTTCCAGCGACAGGAGCGAGGCAACGGCCAGCGCAACCCACGCCGCCCCCGATGCCATCGGGGCCAGCGCCACCGGATCACCTCCAATCGCCAACGGCAGCATGGCGGCAAAGCAAAGCATAAAGCCACAGGCCAACAGCGGGCCGCCGCCGCCGCCCCAAGCCAGAGCTAGCTCGCGACGGAAGAGGCCAAGCAGACTGTTCATGCACGCCCTCCCAGATCGAGAGATCGCGCGTCGAAGGGAAGGGGATCATGCACGGCCGCGATCATCATACCGCCCCGCGCAAGATGGTCCTGCATCAAGTGGCCGATACGTTCGCGCCACTGGCTGTCCAGCGGGGCCAAGGGCTCGTCCAACAACCAGAGCGCACGCGGAGCAGACACCAAGCGCGCCATAGACAGGCGACGTTTCTGGCCCGCAGACAAGCGCCGCGTCTCCAAATCCAGTAGGGGCTCAAGGTGGAGCCGCTCCACCGCAGCCTGCATGGCCTCTTCGGAGCCTCCGAGAAACCGGCACTGGAACATCAGTTCCTGACGCGCTGTTCGGGTGGCTTTCAGGCCTTCGAGATGTCCGGTCAGGTGAAGATGAGTGCGGCGCACCTCATCAGCATCGAGAAGCTCAGCGCCGCTCAGGAATGCGATCTGCCCGCCATTGGGCCTGATAAATCCCGCAATGGCGCGAAGCAGGCTGGACTTACCCGCCCCGTTCGCACCCGAAAGCGCCAGTGCCTGACCCGCCGAAAGGTCCACTGAAAGCCCGTCAATCAGGCACCGGTCGCCCCGCGACAGGGTCAGATCGGTAATCTTCAGGCCATCAAGCACTTGCGAACCTTTCTCAATGTCCCTTCATACCATGTGGATACATGGACGTGCCGCGCGGGCAAGCCTATATCCAAATGAGCCGCAGCAGGCTTTCGCCGCGCGCGCCCGGGACCTGTGTGCCTTGGTGTCATGCGCGCGAAAGCGCAACCGAATTGTCGGGCGGCGTTTGTCAGAGGACCTCCGCATGCCGTCGATTGACAGCCTCAAGACCCGCCAAGACCTTACGGTCGGGCGCAAGAAATACGCCTATTACAGCCTTCCCGCCGCAGAGGAAGCGGGCCTTGCCGGTATCTCGCGCCTGCCGCGCTCGATGAAGGTGCTGCTGGAAAACCTGCTTCGCAACGAAGACGGCGTTTCGGTCACCGAAGCCGATCTGAAGGCGGTCGCCGCCTGGATCGAGAACAAGGGTGCCGTCGAGCACGAGATCGCCTTCCGTCCGGCCCGCGTTCTGATGCAGGACTTCACCGGCGTTCCGGCGGTGGTGGACCTTGCCGCCATGCGCGACGCCATGGCCAAGCTGGGTGCCGATCCGGCAAAGATCAACCCGCTGAACCCCGTCGATCTGGTCATCGACCACTCGGTCATGGTCGACCACTTCGGCAACGCCCAAGCCTTCGGCCAGAACGTCAAGCGCGAATACGAGCGCAACATCGAGCGCTACAACTTCCTGCGCTGGGGCTCCTCGGCCTTCAACAACTTCCGCGTTGTGCCCCCGGGCACCGGCATCTGCCACCAGGTGAACCTCGAACACCTCGCCCAGACCGTCTGGACGGGTGATGAGGGCAAGAAGACTGTGGCCTATCCGGACACCGTCGTCGGCACCGACAGCCACACCACCATGATCAACGGTCTGGCCGTTCTGGGCTGGGGCGTTGGCGGTATCGAGGCCGAAGCCGCCATGCTGGGCCAGCCGATCCCGATGCTGATCCCGGAAGTCATCGGCTTCAAACTGACCGGCAAGCTGCCGGAAGGCGCGACCGCGACCGACCTCGTGCTGACCGTCACCCAGATGCTGCGCAAGAAGGGCGTCGTCGGCAAGTTCGTCGAGTTCTTCGGTGACGCGCTGGTCGGCATGACCATCGAAGACCAGGCCACCATCGCCAACATGGCGCCGGAATACGGCGCCACCTGCGGCTTCTTCCCTGTGTCGCGCGCGACCATCGACTATCTGACCGCAACGGGCCGCGAGAAGGCTCGCGTCGCTCTGGTCGAGGCCTATGCCAAGGCTCAAGGTCTGTGGATCGACGAAACCTCGGAAGATCCGGTCTTCACCGACGTTCTCGAACTGGACATCTCGACGGTTGTGCCGTCGCTGGCCGGTCCGAAGCGCCCGCAAGACCGCGTTGAACTCACGACTGCCGCGCCTGAATTCGAACAGCACCTGACCGGCACCTTTGCCCGCCCGGCCGACGCCCCGCGCGCGGCTGTCGAAGGCGAGAACTTCACCGTTGGCGACGGCGATGTGGTCATTGCCGCCATCACCTCGTGCACCAACACCTCGAACCCGAGTGTGCTGATTGCCGCTGGCCTCGTGGCTCGCAAGGCCAAGGCACTGGGTCTGGCACCGAAGCCTTGGGTCAAGACCTCGCTGGCGCCGGGCTCGCAAGTTGTCACCGACTACCTGACCGACGCTGGCCTGCAAGAAGACCTCGACGCGATGGGCTTCAACCTTGTCGGTTACGGCTGCACCACCTGCATCGGTAACTCGGGCCCGCTGGATCCGGCGATCTCGAAGGCCATCAATGACAATGCTCTGGTGGCGACCTCGGTCCTGTCGGGCAACCGCAACTTCGAAGGCCGCGTGAACCCGGACGTTCAGGCCAACTATCTGGCCTCGCCGCCGCTGGTTGTTGCCTATGCCATCGCCGGTTCGATGCGCATCGACATCACCAAGGACGCTATCGGTCAGGACAAGAACGGCAACGACGTCTTCCTGAAGGACATCTGGCCGACCGCCGAAGAGATCGCCACGATCCAGCGCAAGTCGGTGACGCCGAAGATGTTCGCTAACCGCTATGCCGACGTCTTCAAGGGCGACAAGCACTGGCAGGCGATCGAAGTCACCGGTGGCCAGACGTATGAGTGGGACAACAACTCCACCTACGTCCAGAACCCGCCGTACTTCGAAGGCCTGTCGATGGAGCCGACCCCGGTCGAGGACATCGTCGAAGCCCGCATTCTGGGTATCTTCGGTGACTCCATCACGACCGACCACATCTCGCCGGCTGGCGCGATCAAGAAGGCCTCGCCTGCGGGTGCCTATCTGACGGCCCACGGCGTCGATACGCTGGACTTCAACTCCTACGGTGCCCGTCGCGGCAACCACGAAGTCATGATGCGCGGCACCTTCGCCAACATCCGTATCCGCAACAAGATGACGCCGGAAATCGAAGGCGGCGTGACCAAGCACTTCCCGTCCAAGGACGTGATGTCGATCTACGACGCCGCCATGCGCTATCAAGGCGAAGGCCGTCCGCTGGTCGTGTTTGCGGGCAAGGAATACGGCACCGGCTCGTCGCGTGACTGGGCGGCCAAGGGCACCCGTCTGCTGGGCGTTCGCGCGGTCATCGCCGAAAGCTTCGAGCGCATTCACCGCTCGAACCTGGTCGGCATGGGCGTCGTTCCGCTGCAGTTCAAGGAAGACGGCTGGCAGAAGCTGGGCCTGACCGGCGAAGAGATCGTCACCATCCGTGGCCTGACCGACGCCAACATCGGAAAGCTGAAGCCGCGCCAAGACCTGTGGGTCGAGCTGTTCCGTCCGGCAGACGGCAAGATGGCCCGCTTCCCGGTCCGCTGCCGCATCGATAACCAAACCGAGCTTGACTACTTCAAGGCCGGTGGTGTCATGCCGTACGTGCTGCGTAACTTGGCTAGCGGGAAGTGATAACTTCCCGCGCCTAGGCGGCGTCGGGTCGAAAAGGCGGAGCCTTTTGACCGCCGCCCACTAAGAATGCGAAACCCGCACAACAGAAAGGCCCGAGGAGCAATCCTCGGGCCTTTTCTAATACAAAGAACAGCAATATGAATTCCATGTCGCATTTTACAGGGTCCGACATGGCAAAGGAAAAACCTCCTCTTAGGCTGTATAAATACAGAAGCTTTTCGAACCTCACGATGGAGATGATCGTCGAGGACACTGTGTTCTTTGCCGATCCAAGAACTTTTAACGATCCCCTAGATACCAAACCAACGCTAGAATTAGATTTAGATATTGACGAACTCAAACATGTTCTCTCTCAATTAGTTGAAGCGAGAATATCTTTAGAAATGGCCGATGCAGCCCGACGTTTAAAATTCCAAGGCTCATCGACAAGAAATCATATCATAAAGCAAAGCAAATCTGCAGCTTATCGCGTCATTTCTGATGCTCAGTACTATGCCAATGATCCATTATACGATGAAGAAAGATTTTCTCATGGAGAGAGGGAAAAATTTATAATAGGAACGTATGTCGAACAAGAATTGATCAAAAGGTACAACAAAGGAATATTCTGCCTAGCAAAAAGACCTAATTGTCCTTTGATGTGGAGCCATTATGGAGATCAACATAAGGGCATTTGCATTGGATATTCAGTACCAAACGAATCTTTGAATGATATTCACAAAGTAAACTATGGAGGAAGTAGAATCGTTAAGGCTAGTTCAATATTAAGAATGCTAGAAAATAATGATACTGCTAGATTAGAAGTAGATAGAGACGTACTACTAAAGAAAGCAAAGCCTTGGAATTATGAAAAAGAGTGGAGACTTCTAGGAGAAATGGGATCTCAACCCTCTCCTCTTGAATTAGAAGAAATAGTTTTCGGAATGAGGTGTCCTCCGTCTGTAATTTTTACAGTGGTAAAAGCTCTAACTGATAGAGAAAGAAATGTTCGCTTTTATCAAATACAGGGGCAACATGGCCGCTTCTTGCTAGACAAACGAGCAGCCGACATAGATGAGCTAATAGCCACACACCCTCGCCGGCACAGGGGCATTTTCGAGGCTTTTGCAGAGATCGATGATGAGGTCGATTAGAAAGCCCCCTCGGATCGCTCCGAGGGGGCTTCTTCATTTCAACGCTAACCGTTGAGGCTACGGCTTACTCAGCCGCGACGCGGTCTGCATATTCTTCGATCTTGTCGAAGTTCATGTAGCGGTACACTTCGTCAGCGTTCTCGTTGATGACGCCGATTTCGGCCATGTACTCGGCCACGGTCGGCAGGCGGCCCAGCTTGGAGGCCACGGCAGCCAGTTCGGCCGACGACAGGAAGACGTTCGAGCCCTTGCCCAGACGGTTCGGGAAGTTGCGGGTCGAGGTCGAAACCACGGTCGCGCCTTCCTTCACCTGTGCCTGGTTACCCATGCACAGCGAGCAGCCCGGCATTTCCATACGGGCACCGGCACCGCCGAGGGTCGAGTAGTGACCTTCCTTGGTCAGTTCCGAGGCGTCCATCTTGGTCGGCGGAGCAACCCACAGACGGGTCGGGATGTCCTTCTTGCCCTTCAGCAGCAGCGAGGCGGCGCGGAAGTGGCCGATGTTGGTCATGCACGAACCGATGAAGACTTCATCGATCTGGGTATTCTGCACTTCCGACAGCAGGCGGGCATCGTCCGGATCGTTCGGAGCGCACAGGATCGGCTCCTTGATCTCGGCCAGATCGATTTCGATGACGTGCGCATATTCGGCATCGGCATCGGCTTCGAGCAGGTTCGGGTTGGCCAGCCAGGCTTCCATGGCGTCGATACGGCGCTGCAGGGTGCGGGCATCCTGATAGCCGTCGGCGATCATGTTCTTCATGAGCACGATGTTCGAGGTCATGTACTCGATGATCGGCTCTTTGTTCAGCTTGACGGTGCAACCCGCAGCCGAACGCTCAGCCGAGGCGTCGGTCAGCTCGAAGGCTTGCTCGACCTTCAGGTTCGGCAGGCCTTCAATCTCGAGGATGCGGCCCGAGAAGGCGTTGATCTTGCCAGCCTTGGCGACGGTCAACAGACCTTGCTTGATGGCGTAGTACGGGATGGCGTGGACGAGGTCGCGCAGGGTGATACCCGGCTGCATTTCGCCCTTGAAGCGCACGAGGATCGACTCCGGCATGTCCAGCGGCATGACGCCGGTGGCTGCACCGAAGGCGACCAGACCCGAGCCAGCCGGGAAGGAGATGCCGATCGGGAAGCGGGTGTGGCTGTCACCACCGGTGCCGACGGTGTCCGGCAGCAGCAGGCGGTTCAGCCACGAGTGGATAACGCCGTCGCCCGGACGCAGAGCCACGCCGCCGCGGTTCGAGATGAACTCCGGCAGTTCGCGGTGCGTCTTGACGTCAACCGGCTTCGGATAGGCGGCGGTGTGGCAGAAGGACTGCATCACCATGTCGGCCGAGAAGCCGAGGCAGGCGAGGTCTTTCAGCTCGTCGCGGGTCATCGGGCCCGTGGTGTCTTGCGAGCCGACCGTGGTCATGCGCGGTTCGCAATAGGTACCCGGCCGGATGCCTTGGCCTCCCGGCAGGCCGCAGGCGCGACCGACCATCTTCTGGGCGAGGGTGTAGCCCTTGCCGGTGTCACCCGGAACGACCGGCAGACGGAATTCGGTCGACGGAGCCAGACCCAGAGCCTCACGGGCGCGGGCGGTCAGCGAACGGCCGATGATCAGGTTGATACGGCCACCGGCTTGGACTTCGTCCAGCAGGACCTGCGACTTCAGCTCGAAGGTGGCGACGGTCTCGCCGTCCTTCACGATCTTACCTTCGTACGGGTAGATGTCGATGACATCGCCCATGTTCAGGTTCGACACGTCGACTTCGATCGGCAGGGCGCCGGAGTCTTCCTGGGTGTTGAAGAAGATCGGAGCGATCTTGCCGCCGAGGGTCACGCCGCCGAAACGCTTGTTCGGCACGAACGGGATATCTTGGCCGGTTGCCCAGATCACCGAGTTGGTGGCCGACTTACGCGACGAGCCGGTGCCGACAACGTCACCGACGTAGGCGACGAGGTGGCCCTTGGCCTTCAGGTCTTCGATGAACTGCATCGGGCCGCGAACGCCGTCTTGCTCAGGCGTGATGCCCGGGCGCGCGTTCTTCAGCATGGCGAGGTAGTGCAGCGGGATATCCGGACGCGACCATGCATCCGGCGCCGGCGACAGGTCGTCGGTGTTGGTTTCGCCGGTCACCTTGAAGACGGTGACGGTGATCTTCTCGGCAACCTTGTCGCGCGAGGTGAACCATTCGGCGTCGGCCCACGACTTCAGGACGGCTTGGGCGTTGGCGTTGCCAGCCTTGGCCAGACCGGCGACGTCGTGGAAAAAGTCGAACATCAGCAGGGTCTTTTTCAGACCCTCGGCAGCGACCGTGCCGACAACAGCGTCCGGCAGCAGGTCGATCAGCGGCTTGACGTTATAGCCACCGACCATGGTGCCCAGCAGCTGGGTTGCGTATTCGCGCGACAGGCCCGGCACTTCGAAATCGCCGTGGGCCACAGCCGACAGGAAGGAGGCCTTGACCTTGGCGGCGTCGTCAACGCCCGGCGGCACACGATGGGCCAGCAGCTCCAACAGTTCTTCCGAAGAAGCCTCTGCGGTCGGAGCCTTGATCAGCTCGATCAGTTCAGCAGTTTGCTGGGCCGATAGCGGCAGGGGCGGAATGCCCAGAGCCGCACGTTCGGCAACGTGTTCGCGATAGTGTTGCAGCATGCGTTGACCTGTGTGTGGTATCCCCGACAGCCTCGCAAAAGGCCGCCAAAATATTTATGCGAGGCCTTTCCCACAT
The DNA here is from genome assembly GCF_054824005.1 of Brevundimonas sp. GN22. NCBI lineage: Bacteria > Pseudomonadati > Pseudomonadota > Alphaproteobacteria > Caulobacterales > Caulobacteraceae > Brevundimonas > Brevundimonas sp. GN22. The sequence goes on from NZ_JSYD01000016.1 coordinate 23,816, forward strand.
AAAGAATAGGGTCGCAATAGAAGCCCGCCGGATGGGTATTCGATGTACGTCGTACAGGCAGAGCCGATAGCGCGATGATGCGCCGATCAGTCGATCTTCAGTGCCTCGGCAAGAAGACGCGCCTCGGCAGCGCGGCTGGAACCTGATCGCCATGCGACAACGATTTCGCGGTGCGGTCCATCCTCCGAGAGCGGACGCACAACGACCCCCGGATTATCGGCCAGGCCCGCATTTACCGCCATCTGCGGAAGGAAGCTGACGCCCAGTCCGGAAGAGACCATCTGGACAAGGGTCGGCAAGGTCGTGGCGGCGAAAACATCCTCGCCCTTGGGGGCCTCGATCTTCACTGCCGCCAAGGCCTGATCACGCAGGCAGTGACCATCCTCCAGAAGAATAAGATCTTCGGACTTCAACGCGCCTTGCGGGATGGGACCGGTTCCCGCCAGCGGGTGGTTGACCGGAGCTGCGACAACGATCTCGTCATCGGCAATGTGCGCGTGGTCAATGCCCGGCGCATCATAGGGCAGGGCGATCACCGCGGCGTCGAGCTGACCCGATTTCAGGCCCGCGATCAGACGCGGGGTCAAATCCTCTCGGATAAACAGTTTCAGTGCCGGATAGCGGTCCCGCAGGGTCACCAGCTTTTGCGGCAGAAGATAAGGGGCCACCGTGGGGATGATGCCCAGACGGAAACGGCCGGACAGGGGTTTGCCTGCGTTGCGGGCGGCCTCGACCAAATCCTCGGTGCGGGCCAAGACGTCTTCGGCGCGCCGGACGGCCTCGGCTCCCACAGCGGTCAGAAGTACAGCACCGCGGGTGCGCTCCACGACAGGTGCTCCAAGAATACGCTCCAGCTCCTGAACACCGGACGACAAAGCGGGCTGGCTCACGTGAGCTGCATCAGCCGCGCGGCTGAAGGAACCATGCTCGGCAAGGAGCTTGAGGTACTGGAGTTGTCGTAAGGTGGGAAGCATGGAGCCGACATTAGGGATCATCGGCTTCACTTCAAAGTTCGCAGTTAGAAAAAGAAGGGGTGCCCACTGGTCAGGAGCACCCCCTCTGGCCTTAACGCTTCAGATCGAAGCGGTCGGCATTCATCACCTGGGTCCAGGCGGCGACGAAGTCACGGACGAACTTCTCGCTGCCGCCAGCCTCGGCGTAGACTTCACACAGTGCGCGCAGCACCGAGTTGGAACCGAACACCAGATCGGCGCGAGTGCCGGTCCAGACGGTTTCGCCCGTATGGCGCGAGGTACCGATGAAGGTGTTCGGCTGGCCCTCCGGAGAGTTCCAGACGATCCCCATGTCCAGGATGTTGACGAAGAAGTCGTTCGTCAGTTGTCCCTCGCGGCTGGTGAACACGCCGGCCTTGGAGCCCGCATAGTTTGCACCCAGAACGCGCAGACCACCCACCAGAGCGGTCATTTGCGGTGCCGTCAGGCCCAGCAGCTGCGCTCGGTCCACCAGCAGTTCTTCCGGCGATATGTTGAACAACTGCGGCTGATAGTTCCGGAAGCCGTCGGCTTTCGGCTCCATGACCGCAAAGCCGTCGACGTCGGTCTGCTCCTGGGTGGCGTCGGTGCGGCCAGGTGTGAACGGCACCTGGATGCTGAAGCCTGCAGCCTTAGCCGCCAGTTCGATACCGACCGTACCACCCAGAACGATCAGGTCTGCGATCGAAACGGTTTTTACGCCGTCAAACGCAGTCTTGATGCCTTCATAGACAGCCAGAACCCTGGCTAGTTTGGCCGGTTCGTTGACGTCCCAGCTACGCTGCGGCTCCAGACGGATGCGCGCACCATTGGCACCGCCACGGTAGTCGGAGCCGCGGTAGGTCGAGGCCGATGCCCAAGCCACCGAGACCAGTTCCGAAACGCTCAGACCCGAGGCTGAGATCTGTTGCTTCAGCGAAGCGATGTCGCCTGCATCGATGACCGCACCAGTCGGGGCCGGGATCGGATCCTGCCAGATCAGGTCTTCTGCGGGAACGTCGTGTCCGAGGTAGCGGGCTTTAGGCCCCATATCGCGGTGGGTCAGCTTGAACCAGGCGCGTGCGAAGGCATCCTCGAACGCGGCCTGATCGTTGCGGAACTTCTCCGAAATCGCGCGGAAGCCCGGATCGACTTTGAACGCCATGTCGGCCGTCGTCATCATGGTCGGGACGCGCTTCGATGGGTCGTGCGCCTGCGGGGCAAGATCCTGCTCGGCCACGTTGACGGGTTGCCACTGTTGGGCACCGGCTGGGCTGCGGACCAGCTCGTAGTCATAATCCAGCAGCATGTGGAAGAAGGTGTCGTCCCACGTGCGCGGCGTCGGCGTCCATGCGCCCTCGATACCCGAGGTAATGGTGTCGTCGCCCTTGCCGGTGCCGTGTTTGGACAGCCAGCCAAGACCCTGAGCCGTAATGTCGGCACCTTCGGGATCAGCACCTACCAGCGATGCGTCGCCATTGCCGTGCGACTTACCGAAGGTGTGACCGCCTGCTGTCAGGGCGACTGTTTCCTCGTCGGTCATACCCATGCGGCCAAACGTCTCGCGGATATCGCGGGCCGAAAGCAGAGGGTCGGCCACGCCACCCGGGCCTTCAGGGTTCACATAGATAAGACCCATCTGGATGGCGGCCAGCGGACGCTCCAGTTCCAGACCTTTATCCGCGTCGATACGGGTCTGGCCCAGCCATTCGCCCTCGGCACCCCAATAGACGTCGCGAGCAGGCTCCCACGTATCCGCGCGGCCACCGCCGAACCCGAAGATCGGGCCGCCCATGGACTCGATCGCCATATTGCCGGCGAGGATCATTAGGTCGGCCCACGACAGGCTCTTGCCGTACTTCTGCTTGATCGGCCACAGAAGGCGGCGGGCCTTGTCGAGGTTGGCGTTATCAGGCCACGAGTTCAGCGGAGCGAAGCGCTGCTGACCCGTGTTGGCCCCACCGCGACCATCGCCCGTGCGGTACGATCCAGCCGAGTGCCAAGCCATACGGATAAAGAAGGGACCATAGTGGCCATAGTCCGCCGGCCACCAGTCCTGACTATCGGTCATCAGGGCCTTCAGGTCAGCCTTAACGGCCTCTAGGTCCAGCGCCTTGAAAGCTTCAGCATAGTCAAAATCGGGGTCGTTCGGGTCAACCTTGCTGCTGTGTTGACCCAAAATGTCCAGCGAAAGCTGGTTCGGCCACCAGTCACGATTGGTGCGGCCCGTTAGCGTACGCGGGCTATTGGCACCGTGCACGGGGCATCGGCCTTGATTACCGTCCATGTGTTCCTCCTCAGGTTCGAGCTGGACGGTAGGCGAAGCAGTTTTTAAAAGAAAATCGATTAAATTGGTTTTGATTAAACAGAAAACTTATACATGCATTCGCAGTTGCGAACGCCGGTATGCAAAATTGGCAGCGTATCGCCGCTCGAAATACATCTTAAGCGCGAAATAAGCTTGATATAAAAGCATGTTATAGTAATTCGCAAAATCATCGATTTGACTTCGCGTCTGCGAAAGGCGATCACCCTGTATGTGTTTGCACGCCTTCGGGCGCTGCGCACTGGTCACACACATTTTACATCGGAGATTCCCATGCTGGGCGTCGGTCAAAAACTGCCTGAGTTCAAAATCACTGGCGTGAAGCCGGGCTTCAACAGCCACGAAGAAAACGGCGTCTCTGCTTTCGAAACCCTGAACCAAGACTCGTTCGAAGGTAAGTGGAAGGTCATCTTCTTCTACCCGAAGGACTTCACCTTCGTTTGCCCGACCGAAATCGCTGCCTTTGCCAAGCTCGGCAAGGAATTCGAAGACCGCGACACTGTGGTTCTGGGCGGTTCGACCGACAACGAGTTCACCAAGCTGGCATGGCGCCGCGACCACGCCGATCTGGACAAGCTCCCGATCTGGCAGTTCGCTGACTGCGGTGGCAAGTTCGCTCGCGAACTGGGTATCCTGGACGAAGAAAACGGCGTGGCTCTGCGCGCAACCTTCGTTGTCGACCCGCACAACGTCGTCCAGCACGTCTACGTCACTAACCTGAACGTTGGCCGTTCGCCGGAAGACACCCTGCGCGTCGTCGACGCTCTGCAGACCGACGAACTGTGCGCTTGCAACCGTCCGGTTGGCGGCGAAACCCTGGCTGCCTAAGCCAGAGGAATAGCGCGATCACGCAGATCGCACGACCGGATCCGATCCGGTGACTTCCGGAAAGGCGGCGGCGGGTGACCGTTGCCGCCTTTTCACTGCCCACCGGGCATTAAATCTCGATCTGGCGCGCGATGGCGCGACGGACCCACCTGAAGCGGAGACTATCCTATGTCTATCGACGCCCTGCGCGACCTGATCCCGTCCTATGCCAAGGACATCTCGCTGAACCTGTCTTCGCTGGTGAACGAGACTGTTCTCAACGACCAGCAGAAGTGGGGTTGCTTTGTCGCTTCGGCACACGCCATCGGCGTGCCGCAAGTGGTGAAGCTGATCGAGGCTCAGGCCGCCACAATCCTTTCGCCCGAAGCTCTGAGCGCTGCAAAGACCGCGGCGGCCATCATGGGCATGAACAACATCTATTACCGCGCCTTGCACCTCATGAAGAACCATGAGTACACCACCCTGCCGGCCAAGCTGCGCATGAACGGTCTGGCCAATCCGGGCATCGACAAGATCGACTTTGAAATGTTCGCTACGGCTGTGTCGGCCATCAACGGCTGCGGCGGTTGCCTCGACGCCCACGAGGGCGAACTGCGCAAGCACGGCGTGTCGAACGTTCAGGTTCAAGCCACCCTGCGCATCGGCGCAGTCGTTCACGCCGCCAGCCGCGTTATCGCCTCGGCCTCGGCTGTCGCAGAATAACTTCGGCCTTTGCCGCATAGGAAAAGGGGTCGGTGCCAAGGCACCGACCCCTTTTTCATGACTTCGTACCAATCAGCCGCGTGCGGCTTGCTGGGCTTGCTCGGTCGCGTCGCTGCTGGCCACCATTTCGCGCATCATCTCGAGAACCAGCTTTTGCTGGCGAGCGTTCAGACGCGGAGCCAACTGGCCGATCTCGATGCTTTGACGGGTCATCGGGAAGTCGTGAACAAAGGCGTCACCACCTTCTTCCGCCATGCCCGGACGAGCGCTAAGACCGTCGAAGAAATAGCTGACATCCACGCCAAAGAAGCGTGCAATATCCCAGAGCTTAGACGCCGATACTCGGTTGGCACCCTTCTCATACTTTTGAATCTGCTGGAACGTCAGTCCCAAAGCACGACCCAAGTCACTTTGGTTGTATCCCAGAGCGATCCGCTTCTCGCAAACCTTACGCCCAACATGGCGGTCTACCGGATGCGGCCCGTTCTCCCCCGCGCCTCTGACCATGCAGCAACTCTCTCAATACTGTGAAGGCTGAACCCATGAGGTGCCTTGCGACTAAAGTCACCCTAAAATTGACTTTTTTGCCCTAACCGCGACGTTTTTCAGCCTTGGCGCAAGCAATACGCGAACGAACTACGCCTACTCGCGTAGTTTATCGTCGATAACTTACAATACGCCGATACGCGGTCAGAGCTACCCCTACACCTAGCAGCAACATTCCGAGAGCATACGGTAAGTGACCGAAACGTCCGAAGAGCGTAACCGCAAGAGGTGTTGGGATAAAGACATCTACCGCGCGCGCCTGTCCGTGTCCAATGCGGCTCCCGTCTACAATGCGACCCAGCGGATCGATCATGGCGCTAATGCCCGTCGGGGTGGCGCGGGCCAGCGGCAAGCCCGTCTCGATGGCCCGATAGGAGGCCATATTCAGGTGCTGGACCGGACCAGATGTCTGGCCGAACCAGGCATCATTGGAAACGTTCACGATCCACTGCGGGCGCCCCTGCGGCGTGCCATCTGTGAAGCCGGGGAACAGACCTTCATAGCAAATCAGCGCCTGCACCCTGGGCAGCCGCGCCAAAGACATCGGCTGAGGGACCGGCCCCGCCGAAAGGTCTTCCGGCATCTGCACGATCCGGCGAAGCCCCACCTGGCCCATCAAATCGCCCAAGGGCAGGTATTCGCCGAAAGGCACCAGACGATATTTGTCATAGGTCTGGCCGATCTGCATGCCGCCAGCCCCCAGACTGTTCAACTCGATAAGAGAGTTGAAATAGACGACCTTACCATTGGCCTGCCGCTCGGCGCGGCTAAGACCGGCCAGCAGGGTCTGGCCTTGGCGCAGAGAGCCCGCAATACGCGCGGCATCGGGACCAGCGAAAATATTATTGGCCAGATCGGGCAGGGCGCTCTCCGGCCAGATCACGACGTCGGGGACACGCTCGGACGGTTGAGACGTCAATGACAGATAGCGATGCAGGATCTGCTCGTACGCGTCAGCAGACCATTTGCTTTGCTGGGACACGTCCGCCTGGACGATGCGGGCCAGAACAGGGGAGGGCGTAACCTCTTCGCTGGAAAGACGCGCCGCGCCAAAGCCCCACATGCCCGCCAGCAAGGCAAGACCGCCAAGGGCGACGCCCTGGGCCCTACGCTGGCTCCATGCCGTCATAACGGGGCCGAGCGCACTCACGCCCAGGAGCGTCAATAGGCCCAAACCATAGACGCCAACCACCGACGCCATCTGGGACATGGCCGATCCGGCCAGCCAGCTCGATCCAACGGGATTCCATGGGAAGCCCGTCAGAACATGGCCTCGCACCCACTCAAGCCCCGAGAAGGCGAGGGTGAAGGCCAGGAAACGCCAGACCCCGCTGGGCTTGATCAGGCGGTAAAGCAGGGTCGCCACGCCGGTAAAAAGGCCGATACCGGCTGGTAACAGGCAAACTGCGATAGGTGCCATCCACGCCTGCGCAGGATTGACGAAAAAGGCCTCGGCCACCCACCAGCATCCCAACAGGAAATAGCCAAAGCCAAACCACCATCCCATGGCAAACCCGCCGCGCAACCGCGCCGAGCGTTCGGTCAGGATTATGAGCGCCGGATAGGCCAACAGACCCGGAATAATCCCGAAAGGGGGATGAACCAGCGCAGCAGCCAAGCCTGCCGCCAAAGCACACAGGATGCGGACCCAACCCCGATCCCAAAGGCCGTTAGTGATCCGCGACATTATTTGCCCTTATGACTGGTGATCGGCGGCATAGGGATCGGCGATCCCAAGTCCGGCAAGGATTACACGTTCCTCGCCTTCCATTTCTTCGGCTTCGTCATCTTCGACATGATCGTAGCCCAGCAGGTGCAACACTCCGTGCACCACGAGATGGCTCAGATGATCGGCCAGGGTTTTGGACTGGGCCACAGCCTCCGCCGCGCAATAATCGTATCCGAGGATCACATCACCCAGATGGGGGAAGGCGGATTCCGCAGCCGGAAACGACAAAACATTCGTCGGCCGGTCCTTCTGGCGAAAGCGAGCGTTCAGGTCCTGAACCGTCGCATCGTCGGCCAGAAGGATAACGACATCCCCCTCGACGGAACCCAGAGCGGCTATCGCCGCGCGCTCCACGACAGCTTCGACGTCGGCGATGGCCGATTTCCAGCCTTCCGCCTCCAGCTCGATTTCGATCATCAGTCTTCGGATTCCAACTCGTTGAACGGGCGGCTACGCGCCGCATCCGTGTCATAGGCGCGAACGATGCGTTCGACCATCGGGTGACGCACCACATCCTCCGATTTGAACTGGTGCACGCCAACACCTTCAACGTCGCGCAAAATGCGAAGCGCGTGGGCCAGACCGCTATCACGCGGATTCATCAGGTCGATCTGGCTGGGGTCGCCCGTCACAACCATGCGGGCACCTTCGCCCAGACGGGTCAGCACCATCTTCATCTGCATGCGAGAGGTGTTCTGCGCCTCGTCGACAATGACGAAGGCGTGGCTCAGGGTTCGCCCGCGCATGAAGGCGATGGGAGCGGCTTCAATCTCGCCCTTCTCGCGTCGGCGGGCCACATCATCGACGCCCAGAATATCATTCAAGGCTTCCCAGATCGGAGCGAGATAGGGATCGACCTTTTCGTTCAGATCACCCGGCAGGAAGCCCAGCTTTTCGCCCGCTTCGACCGCAGGACGGGTGATGACCAGACGATCCACCTGACCGCGCTTCAGCAACGAAGCACCATAGGCCGCGGCAAGGAAGGTCTTGCCCGTACCGGCAGGGCCAACCCCGAAAATCAGGTCACATCGCCCCAGCAGTTCGACATAGCGCGACTGGGAGGCGTTCTTGGGAGCAATTGCTCCCCGGCGCCCCACCGGAAGTGCCGCCGCTTCGGGCACCGTGCGCCCCTCGCCGGGACGGGGAGCCTTAACAGCTGATCCAACAGCGGCTCGGATGTCAGCCTCGGTGATCTCGCGCCCACGATCCGCCGCCGTCGACAGGTTTTCAATGACGCGCTTAGCCTGCGCGCGATCACGTGGAGAGCCATTAATGGACACTCCGCCGCCCGGGGTCTCGATCAGCACCCTGAAGGCGTCTTCGATCAAGGCCATGTGCCGGCTGCCCGGCCCCACCACCGCGCGCAAGGCATTGTCACTCAAAGACAGAAACTCGGACTCGCGCGCCATATAGTTTTCCCTTCTTGTTCTCTGGGCCGGTCTTACAACCCAGTAGAAACGGGCGTTAGGACTTTTGGATCAGTCGGCCCGCAAGACTGTTCTGTTGGCCGCTGATGATTTCGACGTCCACGATTTGACCCATCAGGTGGTCGGCATCGTCAACGTGGACGGATTGCAGATAGGGCGAACGACCAATGGCCTGATGCCCGTGGCGCCCCTTTTTCTCGAACAGGATCGGAAGAACGCGTCCGGTCAGAGACTGGTTAAATGCGGTCTGTTGTTCGAAGAGCAAGGTCTGCAGAGCCTTCAGACGCGCCTTGGCTTCCTCTTCGGGCACCTGTGCGCCCATGGTTGCAGCAGGCGTTCCGGGGCGCGGCGAATAGATGAAAGAGAAGGCACCGGCGTAGTTTACGCGCCGGACCAGATCCATCGTGTCCTCGAAGTCGCGCTCGGTCTCGCCGGGGAAGGCGACGATGAAATCGCCGGCCATGGCGATGTCGGGGCGCGCCTCGCGGATACGGTCGATCAGTTCGAAATACTTTTGGCGGCCATGTTTGCGGTTCATCAGGCGCAGGATGCGGTCTGAACCTGCCTGAACCGGCAGATGCAGATAGGGCATCAATGCCTTGAGGTCGGCATGGGCGGCGATCAGGTCATCCGACATGTCGTTGGGATGGCTGGTCGTATAGCGGATGCGGTCGATGCCCGGGATTTCGGCCAACGCATAAGCCAGCTTGGCCAGCGTAAAGGGCGTTCCATCCGGACCTTCGCCGTCAAAGGCGTTCACATTCTGGCCCAGCAGGGTCAGTTCGCGCACCCCATGATCGGCCAGCGCCTTGGCTTCTTCGAGAATGGCCTTTACCGGACGCGACCATTCGGCACCGCGGGTATAGGGCACCACGCAGAAGGTACAGAATTTGTCGCAACCCTCCTGAACCGTCAGGAAGGCCGCATATCCTTCGATGCCGCGTTCGACCGGCAGGGCGTCGAATTTTTCGTTCGGGGCGAAGTCTGCGCCGATACGCTCGCCGCGCTTGCGGGCGGTGCGGGTCAGGAGCTCGGGCAGTTGGTGATAGGCTTGCGGACCCACCACCAGATCGACCGCAGGCTGGCGCCGCATGATCTCTTCGCCCTCGGCCTGCGCGACGCACCCCGCAACAGCGATGGTCATGCCGTTTCCGCCCTTGGCCACGCGCTTGTCCCGTAGTTCGCGCAGCTTACCCAGTTCGGAATAGACCTTTTCCGCCGCCCGCTCGCGAATGTGACAGGTATTCAAGATGACGAAGTCGGCACTCTCGGCTGAATCCGTGGTCGCATAACCCAACGGGCGCAGGACGTCGGCCATGCGCTCGCTGTCATAGACATTCATCTGACAACCGTAGGTTTTGATGAACAGGCGTTTGGTAGCGTCTGCGCCGTCGGCGGCCACAGTCTGGGCCACAGCTGGATCGAGGGTTTCGGTCATGGGCGGCTTATGCTGCGCCCAGCCCTCGTCTGCAAGATACGGGCATGTCCAACATGCCCGCATCCTGTCGAGTTGGAATCAATCGTGGGGGTGGCCACCGGCCGTCGGGGAGTGCGGTAGCTCGGGCGCAGAAGGATCGCGCTCGCGCTTGAAGATCAGACCTTCCCGCTCGGTCGGCTCGGCACCCGGTATAGCGTGGCCGTACAGTTCCAGCTTGTGGCCGACCAGTTCGAACCCGAGCTTGCGGGCGATCTCGTTCTTCAGACGCTCGATTTCGGCATCAAAGAACTCGATAACTTCACCGGTCTTGGTGTCGATCAGGTGGTCGTGGTGGTCGTCGCCCGCTTCTTCGTAGCGGCTGCGGCCGTCACCGAAGTCGTGCTTTTCGACGACGCCGGCTTCTTCGAACAGACGGACCGTACGATAGACCGTCGCAATCGAGATGTGCGGATCGATCGCCGAGGCGCGGCGATACAGTTCCTCGACATCGGGGTGGTCCATCGCGTTAGACAAAACACGCGCAATCACGCGACGTTGTTCGGTCATCCGCATGCCGCGATCGGCGCAAAGTTTCTCTATCCGGTCCATGGCTACAGGATAGGTCCTAGTTGGCGTTTATGGAAGCTATTGAGCAAAGTTCAGCGCCATCACCGTGGCGTGTTCAGAACTACCGTCCGCACGCTGATAATAGTTCTTGCGCAATCCGACCTGTTCAAAGCCTCTAGACTTGTAAAGAGCGATGGCCGCAACGTTAGATTGCGCCACCTCAAGAAACATCCGTTCAGCCCCCAGCGCTGCACTGCAAACGATGGCCTCGGCCATCAATTGGTGGCCTAGACCTTGCCGCCGGAAGTCGGGACGCACCGCAACTGTCAGTACTTCGGCCTCTCCCGCCACGGTGCGCGTCAGGATAAAGCCCCGCTCGTCTCCGGCCAGTTGAACACCGGGGCTGGCCAGAAGTTCTGCGAACGCCTGCTCGCTCCATGGCACATCGAAAGCTTCTTGATGGATGGCCGCCAGTTCGCGCGCATGCATCAGGATGGTGCCACTCGTGGCTGACCCGGCAAACGGGTAGGGGGCGTAGCGTCCGGTGCCCGCAAATAGAGGGGCTTTGGCGGGTGGGTTTGAGCGTCCAACGATGCGGTGAGCCTCGCCAGAGCCTGTGCCGTGGGTGCTGCCAAAGCCACGAGGGAAGCACGGGCCAGTTCGGGGTTGGTCGCGGCAAGAACCTCGCCGCCTGACCCCACGATGACGGTTTCGGTTACAGGCCCCTCGGCCAGAATTCTTTGTGCCGCGATTTCGAGGGGGACCGCTTCGGCCTCGGTGGTGGCCACCCCGTCGTGGAACATCCGCATATAGACTTGGCCCCGACGCGCATCGATGGCCGCCACAACACGACCCTCAGGTTCGACCGACGCAGACAGCGCATCCAGCGTAGATATGCCGACGACCTCGGCATCTAGGGCGGCCCCCAAGCCCAAAGCAAAGCTGAGGCCCACGCGAAGTCCGGTAAAGCTGCCAGGGCCCACCGTCACACCAATGCGCGATGTGCCGGCCAACCCTCCCGCATCGGCTGCGGCGTCACGCGCCATCCCGCCCAGACGCTCCTGATGGCCCTTGGTCATCTCCTCTGACCGTACGCCCAGAGGCGTCACGGTGGAGCCGTCCACATCATAGCTTCCGGCGAGGCACGCCCCGAGGGCGGTATCGATGACCATAAGTTTCATGGTCCCCTCCTAGCGCCGTCACTGCTGCAGGGCTAGCGCCTCCACAATACGACCAATCGACCGGCGAACCCCGCGGTCCTCAATGCGGCTGAAGGACATCATCATCTGGCGTGCCTCGGGGGATATGGCCGCTGGCACTTCGGACTGGGCCAAAGAGGGCGGAAAAAATGATGAAATCGGGCAGTTCAGTATCTGGGCGAGGTGGAAAAGGCGTCCCGCCGACAGCCTGTTGGCACCCGCCTCATATTTCTGGACCTGCTGAAAGCTGATGCCCAGCGCCGATGCGAGCGCCGATTGGGAAAGACCCAGTTGTTGGCGCTGGTGCGCGACAGCCCGTCCGACCCAGATGTCCACTTCCAAAGCTTGCCGCGCCATCGCCATCCCTCAGGTTGCAACATATTCGTTACATACCTCAGGTTGCATTACAACGTTTTTGTTTCAAACGTCGTGACGCGCCACAACCGCTGCAATCCGGCGCACGTTTGCAAGCGTCAGAGTGACGTTTTCTCCCCGTGCATCGCTGACCGTCACCCGCGAGGCGGTCTGCTCTGCGAACAGCCCCACAAGTTTACGCCCGTCCATCAACTCGACCACGCAGCCTCCGCCTTGGCGTGGTGGGCGAGACGGGTCGTATTCGATAATGGTGTCGGCAAATGCCCAGGGAGCCATGCCGTCCGATCCCATCCTGAATCGGATTGTCGGGGATTTCGGTGCCGAAGGGGCCGGATCAAAATCCCGCGTTCTGGACGATACGCCGACGGGCGCGATCACAGGGCCGTCTGGGGCGGGGGTGCCGCCACCCACAAGGGTCAAATCCTCAGGCGTTGCATCAAGAGCCTGCGTTAAGCGCTTTTGTACGTCGGGGCGAAAAATGCCCGCGCGACGGCCGGCTTCATATAAGCTCCAGCCCTGACTGGTCATGCCGATGCGCGCTCCTGCTTCGGCCTGGCTCAGCCCACGCTCCCGGCGCAACGTGGCCAGTGCCTCACCAATCTGGATTGCCGCTTCGCGTTCACTCATGGGTTCAGCTTGCCATCTCCATGACGCTGTTACGAGAGGGTTTCATGTGAAACATTAAGTCTGCTAACCCTTGCAGATCGCAAGGCGAGGGGGCATCTGGCAATCATGTTCATCAAGACCGAACCCACCCCCAATCCGAACGTCCTGAAGTTCCTGCCAGGCCGCGAAGTATCGCCGCTGGCCTCGCGCGAGTTTCGTACCATCGACGAGGCTAGTGCCTCTCCGTTGGCGGAAGCCCTGTTCGAGCTGGAAGGCGTGGATGGCGTGTTCTTTGGCGCAGACTTCGTTTCGGTCACCCGCCACACTCACGCTCCCGCATGGAATGACATGAAGGCCCCGATCCTGTCGGTCATCATGGACCACTTCGTCTCTGGTGCACCGGTCTTCAAGAACGTCGCGGCCAGCGAGGCCGATGGCCACGCCGACGTCGAGGACGATGAGATCGTCGCCGAAATCAAAGGCCTGTTGGACAGCCGCATCCGTCCTGCCGTCGCCCAGGACGGCGGCGACATCCTGTTCGACAGTTTCAACCATGAGACCGGTGTGCTGCGCCTGCGCATGCGCGGAGCCTGCTCGGGCTGCCCGTCATCGTCGGCTACGCTGAAAGCGGGCGTCGAACAGATGATGCGCCACTACATTCCCGAAGTGACCGAGGTCGAACAGGTTATCTGACGGCAGGGCCGACGCAGCCCATCAGGCCATGTCGGCGATATCCGCTTCGGTCATCTCGCCCGGAACGATGGTGACCGGAAGCTTTCGTCCTTCGACCCCCACGCCCTTGCTGACAACAGCCGACACCAGTGGTCCGGGCCCACGCCCGCCCGTGGCCGAAGCCAGTACCAGGATTTTGATGTCCGGATCCTCGGCGGCGGCACGGCGGACAGCGGCCAGAGGATCGCCCTCATAGATCAGGAAAATCGGCGGGTGGCCGGAACGCTCGGTGACCACGTCGCTAAGGCGGGCCAAAAGCTGCTCGGCTTCCTCGCGTTGCTGGCGACGGATTTCGTCGCGCACGCCTGACCAATGCTCGTCTGTGGCTTCAGGCGTCACCCGAAGCAGAACCACCCGTCCACCGGTTGAACGCGCCCGTTGCGAGGCATAGCCCAGCGCCGCGTTCATTTCAGGTGTGTCGTCCACGACGACGAGGAATTTCCGGATCAAACAGGCTCTCCACCAGTGGCTGGAGCCGTCAGCTAAACCAAAGCCCGCCCCGCAGCCAAGTCCTATCACGCGCTCGTTAGGCGCATGAAAAAGGGCGGCCTGTTTCCAGACCGCCCCTGATCAGCTTTTGCGCCAAGGCATTAAGCCTCGCTGGAGATCACCTCACGGATCGCCGCATTGGCGATGGTCAGCTTGGCGAAGGTCCAGCCCGCTCCCGAAGCTTCGATGCCATCCACTGAAGCGCGAAGCGCTTCAACTGCCGGCAGGCGCTGTCCGATCCATGCATCGACTGCATCCTCGGCCATGGCCTCGGTCTCGCCCACGCCCTCGTTGGTGGTCTTGGCCACAGCACGGGTCAGGGTCATTTCTTCGGTCATGAGGTCCTGAACCAGACGGCGCACGGCCAGACGGTCGAAGTGATCACCCGACTTCACCGAACCGGCAGCAGCGCGCAGACGGTCAAAGTCGAAGGCGGCCCCCACTTGGTGATACAGGCGTGCCATGGCCGGAGCCGACCAGCCAGCCTCGTCGGCCAGATCGCCGATGTCCGCAGTGGCGACCAGCGGACGCAGCATGGCGACCGTGCGGGCCAGCTCTTCGGGCGCACCCAGATCGATGAAACGCTTCACCCGCTCTTCCAGACGACCCTGTTCAAAGCGCGACAGCACATCGCCGCCAGCCTGACGCAGGGCATCCGCCGCCGGACGATATTTGGCGATCAAACCACCGACGCTGGTTTCCTGACGGGCCGCACGGCGCGCCAGCCAGAAGGTCTGGCGACGCAGCACCACAGCGATTTCCTGATAGAGGGCGATCTGCGCCTCTGCGGGAATCTCGAGGTCCAGTCCCGAGACGGCATCCCACGCTTCATCCAGACGGAAGATGCGACGGGCGGCCTCGAACGCTACCGTCATCGAGGTGGTGTCGCACTCGGCGGCAGCACGCAGACGGTCCGGGAAGGTCGGGCCGCACATGTTCACGATCTCGTTCGCCAGCACGGTTGCGATGATCTCGCGGCGCAGGCGGTGGTTCTTCATGTCCGCCTCGAACTTCGCCAGCGGAGCGGGGAAGTAGCGGATCAGGCTTTCCTCGAAGAAGGGGTCTTCCGGTGCCTGCGAAGCGACGATGTCGTCCGACAGTTCCAGCTTGGCATAGGCGGTCAGTACGGCCAGTTCCGGACGGCTGAGGCCTTGGCCTTCCTTCTTCAACTCGGCCAGCTTGGCATCATCCGGCAGGAACTCGACCACCCGGTTCAGCTTACCCTCGGCTTCCAGCGCGTGCATGAACTGCTGCTGGGCATCCAGTGCTGCAACGCCTTCGGCCTGTTGCAGACTGACGGCGAGGGTCTGGTCATAGTTGTGGGCCAGAACTTTGAGGCCGACTTCCTCAGTCATCGACTTCAGAAGCGCGTTGCGGTCTTCGACCTTCAGATTACCCGCGGCGATCGCACCACCGGTCAGGATCTTGATATTCACCTCGTGGTCCGAGGAGTCCACGCCGGCCGAGTTGTCGATGGCATCGGTGTTCAGACGAACGCCTGCACGAGCCGCTTCGATACGACCGACCTGAGTGGCACCGAGGTTGGCACCTTCACCCACAACGGCAGCACGCACATCGCCGCCGTTGATGCGGATGCTGTCGTTGGCCTTGTCACCGGCCTGGGCGTTGGTTTCGCCCGCGCCCTTGATGTAGGTCCCGATGCCGCCGAAGTAGAGCAACTCGACGCGCGACTTCAGGATCGCCTGCATAAGCTCCTGCGGGGTCACGACGTCGGTGTCGATATCCAGCAGTTCCTTGATCTGCGGGGTCAGGTTGACCGACTTGGCATTGCGCGGGAACACGCCGCCGCCTTCCGAGATCAGCGACTTGTCATAGTCCTGCCAGCTGGTGCGCGGGGTGTTGAACAGACGATTGCGCTCTTCCCACGACTTGGCCGGATCGGGGTTCGGATCGAGGAAGATGTCACGGTGGTCGAACGCAGCCACCAGTTTGATGGCTTTCGACAGCAGCATGCCGTTGCCGAACACGTCGCCCGACATGTCACCCACGCCAGCCACAGTGAACGGCTCGGACTGGATGTCCTTGCCCATCTCGCGGAAGTGGCGCTTCACGGCTTCCCATGCGCCGCGAGCGGTGATGCCCATTTCCTTGTGGTCGTAGCCAGCAGAGCCGCCCGATGCGAACGCATCGTCCAGCCAGAAGCCATAGGACTGCGACACGCCATTGGCGATGTCCGAGAACGTCGCCGTGCCCTTGTCGGCGGCAACCACCAGATAGGGGTCGTCACCTTCCCAGGCGACGACGTTTTCAGGGCGTACCGGAGCGCCTTCGCCGACGATGTTGTCGGTGATGTCGAGCATGCCCGACAGGAAGGTCTTATAGGCGCGGATGGCTTCTGCTTGCGTTGCGTCGCGGTCACCACCGACGGGCAGTTGCTTCGGATAGAAGCCGCCCTTGGAGCCAACAGGCACGATGACCGAGTTCTTCACCTGCTGGGCCTTCACCAGACCCAGAACCTCGGTGCGGAAGTCGTCGCGACGATCCGACCAGCGCAGACCGCCACGGGCCACGGGGCCAAAGCGCAGGTGTGCGCCCTCGACGTGCGGTGCCCAGACGAAAATTTCGCGGAACGGCTTGGGAAGCGGCATGTCCTCGATCTCGCGCGGGGCGATCTTGATCGAGATGTGCGGCTTGTTCTGGTAGAAATTAGTGCGCTTCAGAGCGCCAACCAGATCGGCCAAACGGCGCAGGGCGCGGTCGTGGTCGAGGCTGGAGACCTCCTGTAGCAGCGCCTTGATCTCGGCCTGAATGCGGGCGACTTCGGCTTCACGCGAGGCCGCATCGCCGCCCTTGGCCGGATCGAACTTGGCCGCGAACAGCGAAAGGATCGCACGGGCCACTGCCGGATACTGGATCAGAGCCGCTTCCTGAACGGCCTGCGACGGGTCGAGACCGGTCTGCTGGCGATAGCGGGCGAGGGTGCGGATCAGGGCCGCTTCGCGCCAGTCCACACCCAACTCGAGTACCAGACGGTTGAAGCCGTCACTTTCAGTACGGCCATTCCAGACCGCGGCGAAGGCGGCTTCGAACGGTGCCTTGACCTCACCGAAGCTCAGCTTGTCGCCGCGCGGGTCTTCCAGCAGGAAGTCGTGGATGTAGATCGGCTCGTCGCCTTGCGGGCGCATGACGTGGTCGGATTCTTCCAGCGTCTTCAGGCCCATATCGGCGAGGATCGGCAGGACGTCCGAAAGAGGCACCGCGCCGCCACGGCGATAAAGCTTGAAGCGGAACTGGAACGGGGTCTCGGCCTCGGTCCGGAAGGCGCGCACCGCCACCGGCTCGGCGGTGATGCCGTCAGCAGTAGCGCCGTCGTTCAGACGGTCGATCTGCTTGAGGTCCTCGACAGCTTCGACGGCGTCGTAGCGGTCCCGATAGCCAGCACCGTACGCCTCGGCCCATTTCGCACTGGTCGGTCCGACAGCCACTTCATCGAAGTGGGCGCTGCGCAGAGCCGATTCGAAACGGTCGATCCACGAACGGCCTGCCTCGGCGATCTCGGCTTCGAGTGCCTTGGGGTCCGGCGTCGGATGGTCGCCCGGCGTAACGCCGATGATGTAGTGCACGCGGGTTAGCGGCTGGTCCGACAGTTGCGGATACCAAGCCGAGACACGACCACCCCAGGCCTTTGCCAGGATCTCGCCGATGCGGGCGCGCAGGGCGGCATCGAAGCGTTCGCGCGGGATGAAGCACAGAACCGAGACGAAGCGGTCGAACGGGTCCTGACGGCTGAACAAACGGATACGCGGGCGGTCGTACAGGTGCAGAATGCCCAGCGCCGTATCCAGCAGTTCGTCTTCCGAGATCTGGAAAAGTTCGTCGCGCGGGTAGTTCTCGAGAATATTCTTGAGGCGCTTGTAGTTGTGGGTGCCCTGAGCCTTGCCCGCGCGCTCGAGCGCATTGGCCACCTTGCGACGGATCAGCGGCACTTCCTTGGCCATCTTGTCGTAGGCTTCAGCGGTGAACAGACCCACGAAACGGGTTTCACCGATCACACTGCCCGAGGCGTCGTAACGCTTCACGCCGATGTAATCCATGTAGGCACGGCGGTGTACGCGCGAGCGGAGGTTCGATTTGGCAACCGTTACCGGTTCGCTCTGGTCGGCCTGCTGCTTCATGGCATGGGTCAGGACCGCCGGTTCCGAGGCGCGGCGCAGCACGCGGCGCTCCTGGTCGCGAAGCACGCCCAGACCCGCAGCCTTGCTCATCGGATCGTCGGCTTCGCTCGGGAACTCATATTCGCGGGTGCCGAGGAAGACGAAATGATCGCTCTTGACCCAGCGTAGGAAGGCGATGTTCTCGTCGAGAACGGCAGCGTCGACACGGCCCGAACCCGCTTCGCTTTCGAGGCGCTCAATGGCCCCCTGCATGGCCTCGATCATCGCGCCGTGGTCGACCACCGCCGCGCGCACGTCGGCCATGGCTGCTGCCAGACCTTCGCCCAGAACGTCACGGCGCTCCTGCGGCAGCGGGTCAATGATCAGGATGATCATGGAATCGCGACGGCCAGCGGCGACTTCGACGATGGGGTGGTAGAAGGCGCGAACCGTAACGCCCGCATCGGCCAGTTCGCCCAGAACGCTGTCCACGAGGAACGGCGCGTCGTCCTGGAGGATCAGGACCTGGTCATAGCCGGTGGCACGGCCATCGCTGCCGGTCAGCGGACTGACGGTAACCAGCGCGGACGAACCGGCGGCGCGCTGGCTGGCCTGCGTCCAGGCGTTGTTCAACAGGACGGCGAGATCGTTGAGGTTCAGCTCTGGCGTCTCGTCCGCTTCATAGTCCTCGATCACCTGCTCCAGCAGGGAGGTCTGCGCGATGCCCGGCGGACCGGCTGCCACCTCGGAGAAGGCTTTTGCAAGCATCTCCAGATTGGCTAGGTCGGCAGGAGCAGAACGCGAAGCGGCTGACATGGGGACTTCTCATCAGACGGGGCAGGTGTGCCACCAGATGAAATGCACCTTAGCGCCGTGAACGCTTATTCCTAGGGGTCTTTACACCTAGAATTCAGTGTGCACCGCACAATGTTGCGCGAACATCCCTATCGTTAGAAAACCACCGCTATCATCGGCCATACAAATGGACGATTTCGCCCCACACCCGCCTCAATCGAGCGGTGTGACTGTCATCTGGGCCTGAGAATGAACAAGGCCGTCGAACGGGGTCCGACGGCCTGCTCAGTCCGGTGCCATAGGAGGGGGAGGGGAGGCACCGGCCATTTAACGAAGGGCCCCAGGGAGGGGGAGGGGAAGGGGCCGCATCGTGTGATTTTCGATTTAGGGGCGGATTGCGGCGAATCAAGGACCGATAGAAGAATAATTTCGGTCAATTTGGCTTCAGCGCCTGATCAAACCCGAAATACGGCCAAATATCGACGATTTCTTGCGGTCGTCTTCTTCTCCGTCCTGTTCTGCATATGGGTTGCCGTCACCCGACAGCAAGACCGCCATCCACCGCGAGGCCTTGAACTCGGCCAAAATCGCCATCGCCATGACGGCTAGCGGTGTGGACAGGAACATACCCGCTACGCCCCACATCTTGCCCCAGAAGGCGAGCGCAAGAAGCACGGCAATCGGATCAATGTTCTGGTTGTCACCCTGCATACGGGGCTGAATGACATTGCCGACCACGAACAGGACGATCTGCAAACCCACCAAAAGGATCAGAGCCGGCCAATAGCTTTCGAACTGGACCAGAGCGAACAGGGGCGGTGCCAGGCCCGCAATCGCCCCGCCCAGAATGGGGATGAAGCCGACGATAAAGATGACGAAGGTCCAGAACTCCGCATTCTGCAGGCCGACGACGCGCATAAGCACCCACGCGACCAGACAGATCATCACGCCAGTGACCGCCTGAACCCACAGATAGCCCTCGACGCCGCCACGCACCCGTTCGAACACTTCGACAGCTTCGTGCCGGCGCGATCGGTCCGGGAACATATTGACGATCTTCTTTTTAAAGCCCTGCTTGGAGGCGATCAAAAAGCCGAGGTAAATCAATACGAAGAACGCACCCGATGCCGCGCCCTGAACCTGTACAGCCGCAACCGTCAGCCAACCGCGAATGTCGACACCGGCAACCAGATCACGGAAGGTTGGGGGATCCGAAATACCGGCCATGCGGCTTACGTCCAGAATGATCTGGTCCAATCGCGGGCCGATGCTGCCGGCCACACCCGATGCATCCGTAAAGAAGCCCGCAGCGCCGTCCACAATGATCCATAGCGAGCCCAGAAAGCCCAGAACCACCAGCCCGACCGAAGTCACGCCCGCGAAACGCGCCGGAATGCGAGCGTAGTCCACCAGCCAGCGCTCGATCCCCGCAATCATGATCATCAGAAAGATGGCCATGGCCAGAGGGGTCAGAATATCGCGAAGCCAGTAAAGCGTTGCACCTGCGGCCACGACGGAAATCAGGACGATGGCATTGCGCGAGGTGACGGCAGTGTCGGAGGTCAGCGGAAGCTTCATGTATCGGAGTGTCCGGTTAAGCAGGCTGAGCGTCAATCGCTAGTGACGCCTATTGTTCCGTAATCGCCCAATGCCTCTTGTCGGATCGATGCATGTGACGCAGCGTAGAGGCCATCTACGGAGATCATTTAATGACCGATGCGCCTTGGCTGTTCTTAGGCCAGTCTTTCGAGGGTGAGACCCAAAAGCTCCTGCTCAACCGTGCCAACCGCCACGGGATCGTCGCGGGGGCCACCGGTACCGGCAAGACCGTGACCTTGCAGATCATGGCACAGGGTTTTTCGGACGCAGGCGTGCCGGTCTTTTGCGCGGACGTCAAAGGTGACCTGTCCGGCGTCAGTCAGGCCGGTGACGTCGCCAAATTTGCCGAGCGCGCCTCGGCCATGGGTTTAGAGCTGACGGGCAAGGCCGCCCCTACGGTGTTTTGGGACCTCTATGGTGAGAAGGGACACCCTATCCGCGCGACGGTTTCCGATGTCGGCCCCCTTTTGCTGGCCCGGATGCTGGAACTGAACGACGTGCAGGAAGGCGTCCTGTCAATCGCCTTCCACGTTGCCGACAAGGAAGGTCTCCTGCTTCTGGACCTCGAAGACTTGCGCTCCTTGCTGACCTACGTTTCCGAGAACGCCAAGACGATCGGGGCAGAGGTGGGCAATGTCTCTCCCCAGTCTGTCGCGGCCATCCAGCGCGCTCTGCTTCAACTGGAGCAGCAAGGGGGCAAATCCTTCTTCGGCGAACCAGCATTGCGTCTGGACGACCTGATCCGCACTTCCCTTGACGGCAAGGGCCAGATCAACGTGCTGGATTCCACGCGCTTGATGAACAATCCGCGGCTATATGCAGCCTTCCTGCTGTGGCTTCTGTCGGAACTGTTCGAACAACTGCCCGAGATCGGCGATCCCGATAAACCGCGCCTCGTCTTCTTCTTCGACGAGGCGCACCTGTTGTTCAAGGACGCGCCGCGCGGGCTGCTGGAGAAGATCGAGCAGGTCGTTCGCCTGATCCGCTCCAAGGGCGTCGGCATCTATTTCGTCACCCAGAACCCCGCCGACATACCCGACAGCGTTCTGGCACAGCTGGGCAACCGCATTCAGCACGCCCTGCGCGCCTATACCCCCGCCGAACAGAAGGGCCTGCGCGCGGCATCCCAGTCATTCCGCGCAAGCGACGCCTTCGATACGGCCGAGGCTATTCAGGCACTTGGCGTGGGCGAAGCGCTGGTCTCGGCGCTGGACGAAAAAGGTGCCCCGACGATGGTCGCGCGCACCAAGATCCGCCCGCCCAACTCGCGTCTGGGGCCCGCAACCGATGCCGAGCGGGCTCAAATCCTGCAGAACAGTCCGGTTCGTGGCGTTTATGACACCGCCGTCAACCGCGAGAGCGCCGAAGAGGTGCTGAAGGCCCGCAAGGCGCAGGCAACCCGCATCGAAGCCGAGCAAAAGCAAGCGGCCGAGACCGAAAAACTACGCACCAAGCAGGAAAAAGAGGCAGCAAAGGCTGCCCCGCGCGCACCGGCCCGCAAGGCTTCAAGCCGGCAAACCCCGACCGAAGCCCTGCTGAAGTCGGTCATGAGGACTGCAGGATCTACCATCACCCGCGAACTGCTTCGCGGTGTGCTGGGTGGGCTTAAACGTCGCTAAAACCGACTACTGGCGCGGTGCCAGTCGCCACATACGAAGCGGGTGCCTGACGGTGCCCGCTTCGGCCCCTGCGGCATCGCCGGTGCCCATATAGAGGTCGGCGCGTACCTGACCGCGGATGGCCGATCCGGTATCCAATGCCATCATCAGACCGCGATAGCTGCCACGCGCGCCGCGAAGATTTCCGCCATCCGCCTCGATCCATACAGCCTCGCCATAGGACCATTTGGACGGATCAACCGCGATAGAGCGTCTTGCGTGCAGGGGAATATTGGCCGCCCCTACCGCTTCGCGTCCGTCATCGGGCGTGACCGCAAAGAAGATGTAGCGCGGATTGAGCTGCATGACCTCGCGGGCAATGGGCCCTCGGTTTTGCGCCAGCCAGCCCCGAATAGCGTCTCCCGAAGTACCGTTCTGGGGCAGCAGGCCGCGCTCGGCCATGGGACGCGCAATACCGACGAACCGTTGGCCGTTATCGGCAGCGTAGGCCGCGCGCATCCTGCGCCCGTCAGGGAAGGTCAAATTACCCGAGCCCTGGATTTGCAGGAAGAACAGGTCTTCGGCGCGCATCCACGCCAGCGCTTGGGACTGGGCCGAACCAGCCTCGATAGCTCGGCGATCCCCCACCGACGCAAGGTTGGCAGGGCGGCTGAGAACGGGGCTGTCGAATTCTATGTCCGGTACAGTGCGGGCCGGATATTCAGGCGCGAAATAGGACGTCAAAAGCCCGTTCGAGCCATCCTCGTTTCGCACTTCGATAGCGACGAACCATTGCTCGAGGAACGATCTGGCCGTCGCAGCGGAGGGGTGCGGGTAGCTGGCCATCAGGGCCTTAGCCTGCTGGCAGGCCTGATAGGGCGTGCGAAGAACTCCGCAGCCCTCGGCATAGACCCTCAGCGCAGCCTGATGGTCCTCGTGGTCCCAACCCGGAAGTTGGGCCAGCGCAACGCCATAGGGCTGGGGGACCGGATAAGGCACAGGACCCGTCTGTGCCGGCGGCTGGGTTGCCGGCGGATAATAGACAGGCGGTACTGGTTGGCCCGGATAGGGCAGGGTAGGCACCTTGGGCGAAGAGGCGCAGGCCGCCGCCAGCATCAGCAGCGCAGATCCGATGGCTCCCTTGCCGAGTGCCCTGAAACGCAAACCTGAAACGCTACTGATACCGCCCGTCATCTGCATCAGGCCGTAGCCGCCTCGACCTTGGCAAGCGCCCAGTTTGGGTCTTGCGACCCGAGGCGGCGCTCGAAGGTCCAGACCTCTGCCGTGCGGCGCTCCTCGACATGGGTTTCACCCGAAGCGGCCGTAATCGTATTGCGCACTTCCGCGAGGAAGCGGACGCGGGCCTTGGCAACGTCGCCTTCCACAGTGCCCAGTTCAATATCGGCGCGCGGCGGAGCTACCAGTTCCAATGCCTCGGTCTGACCGGTAGCCTCGCGCTGGGTAATACCGGCGTCGAACGAGCCCATGACCTTCTCGGTCAACAGGGGACGCAGGGCTTCGCGATCACCACGAGCATAGGCCCGCACAATCGTCTCATAGGCCTGGCGGGCTCCGTCCACGAAACGCGCAGGATCAAAGGCCGGATCACGCTCTTTTAGACCGGCAACAGCGGCGACCAATGCGGGGTCAACCGTCGGCACTGCCGTGGTCTTGGGATCGACCGAGCCGGGCAGACCGGGTGTCACGATCATGCCCTTGGCCTTGGCCTTTTTAGCGTTGTCCTCGGGCTGGCGCCCGACCTTCTTGCCCAATACGTTATAAAGCTGGAACAGAAGCACCGCCGCGATGACGGCGAAAAGCACGATCTGGAAGGTCACGACGTCGTCATTCCTTAGTGTATCCGGCCAAGGTCATTTGTCCTTGGCGTGCTGACAACACCCCCGAGAATTCCCGCCTGCGATCAGGCGAAACCTCTGTCGATGCCGTCAAAGTTATCTTGTGATTAGGGGGCGATTAGGACCGACGCAAGGCAAAGCAGGCTTGTGTCGTTTCACCTACCGTTGCGACCGATAGTCTCAACGTGCTACCGCGACGCCTCAAACCTGCCCTGATCGGGGCACTTCGCATTTTTAGAGACGGCCTTTCGAAATGACTGACGCAACGCAGCCCGCCGACGCCAACGGCCAAAACCCGCAAGCCGATCAGGCTGGCGGCCAGCCGCAAGGTCCGGGCTTCCGCATCCTCACCCAATACGTTCGCGACCTGTCGTTCGAGAACCCGAAGGCTCCGGAAAGCCTGCGCATCGAGGGCAAGCCTGCCATCGATATGGGCGTGGAAATGAACGCTGCCGGTCGTCCGGACGGCCTGTTCGAGGTTGAACTGAAGCTGTCGGTCAAGGCTTCGGCCGAAGACCAGTCGCCGGTCTTCCAAGTCGAGCTGGTTTACGGTGGTCTGTTCGCCCTGTCGGGTGTGGCACCGCAAGACATCGAGCCGATGCTGCTGATTGAATGCCCGCGCTACCTGTTCCCGTTCGCGCGCCAGATCATCGCCCAGGCTACCGCCGACGGTGGTTTCTACCCGCCGTTCATGGTCGACCCGATCGACTTTGCGGCCATCTATGTGGCCCGCCAGCAGCAGATCGCAGGCGCTCCGGCCGAAACCGGTCAGGCCTGATCTTTCGCGATCAAGCAATAATAAAGGCCCGCCGCACCACGCGGCGGGCCTTTTAGTTAGGCGTCTTCCTTTGCGGCCGGTTCCACGCCGAAACGGGTCCAAAGAGGGTCCTTTACCCATTTGGCAAGGAAAGCGCGGTGGTCAGCGTCTTCCTGCGGTGTCAGGCGTGAGGCTAGGGGTCGCGGTCGTGGCCCGTAGTCAGTGCGTCCCTGCACCAGCGGAACGCCCGTCTGGCTGACGGCACCACCGCCCAGATCAAACGTCCGCTCCTTGCCACCGCGTAGCTCCAGATAAACCTCGGCCAGCAGACGGGCGTCGATAAGAGCGCCGTGATAGGTCCGGTCGGCCAGCGAAATCTTGTAACGCTTACACAGCGCATCCAGCGTATTGGGCTGACCGGGAAACTTGGACTTCGCAATCGCCAGCGTGTCGATCCAGCGCGGCTCGCCGGTGATCGGCTTGTGCGCCAGCAACAGCTCCCAGTCGATGAAGTTCCGGTCGAACGCAGCGTTGTGCGCGATCAGCGGCGCATCGCCGATGAAATCGAGAAACTCGTCAGCCATCTTGGCGAAGATGGGCGCATCCTTGACCATGTCGTCGGTGATGCCGTGAACCTTGATAGCGTCCGCAGGGATCGAACGCTCGGGATTGACATAGCAGTGATAGGTCCTGCCCGTCGGCAACAGGTCGACGATCTCGATACAGCCCACTTCTATCAGGCGGTCGCCCGACTTGGGATCAAAGCCGGTGGTTTCGGTATCGAGGACGATTTCACGCATGACTTCTATTGCCCCGATTGAACGTCGGAAGAAACCCCTCTGGGTGCGCGTTTCCAGTCCGGATCAAGTACCGTTTCTACGATCTGCTTCACACGGGCGTGGGCGGCTTCAAATCCTTCCGCCGTCTCGACGATGAAGTCGGCCCGTTTGCGTTTTTCGGCATCGGGCATCTGTCGCGATATGATGGCCTCGAAACGCTCCAGCGTCATGCCGGGGCGCGCCAAAACGCGTTCCTTCTGAACCTCGGCAGGAGCAGAGGCCAGAATAGACGCCACGACATGGGCGTCCGCTCCAATTTCGAACAAAAGCGGAATATCGACCACGAACAGGCGGACACCTTGAGCCTTTGCGGACTCCAGCGCCTGCATGCGATCGTGGATCACCATGGGGTGCACGATATTATCAAGCTTTTGAAATAGCGCGTGTTCTTTTCCTAGAACCGCCGCCAGTCTGGCGCGATCCACTGCGCCATCAACGATGACGTCTTCGCCGAAGGCCTCGGCAATCGCCGCAACAGCCTCGCCGCCCTTGGCGTACAGACGGTGAACAGCAGCGTCCGCGTCCCAAACCACCGCACCTTCTTCGCGCAGGAAGTTGGCGGTGGTGGACTTGCCCATGCCAATGCCGCCCGTCAGGCCCAGAATGATCATGCTTTTTCTCCGAGCAAATCCATCACAGTGCGGCGGATATCCAGCGAAGGGGGGCTTTGGCCAAAGAAGGCTTCGAACGAAGGGACGGCCTGCCCGATCAACATGGCCAAGCCATCGACGATGGTCAGGTCGCGATCCCGCGCGGCCTGAAGGAAGGGCGTGATCAGCGGGCGATAGGTCATATCCATCACCACCGCCCCGGCTTTGAGCTGCGACAGGTTATAGGTCGGCGGCACGCTGAGGGCATTGATCACAAGGTCGGCGTCATAGGTGTCGGCCTCGGTATCCGCCACATCGACGCGCCCGCCCATATCGTCCGCCAGTACCTGTGCCCGTTCACGGGTCCGGTTCAGGATGGAGACCTTGGCCCCTGCCTCGACAAGTGCCCCCGCTGCTGCACGACTGGCACCGCCGGCACCCAACAGGACGACCTTCGCGCCATCTAATGACAACGCGGAAGCCTGTTCGGTCAGGGCATTCAGAACGCCGCGCCCGTCGGAGCTATCTCCGTGGATTGCGCCATCCTTAAAGACCAGAATATTTGCAGAGCGCACCAGCTGCGCAGCGTCCGACACCTGATCGCAGGCGGCAAATGCCTGCTCTTTAAAAGGGGCCGTGACATTGACGCCGGTGATCAGGCCGGCGCGCCCAGCAGCGAGAAGAGCTTCAAATCCAGCAGCATCCTTCGGACCAAAAGCTGCATAAGTGCCATCGATGCCCGCCGCCTCCAGCCAACCGTTATGAATGGCGGGGCTAAGGCTATGCCCGATCGGCTGACCGACCACGCCCGCGAGTTCCACGCGACCACTGATCCGGCTCATTCGGGCAACACCTTGAACGCTCGCAGCTTGTCCAGCACCAGCCACAACGGCATGCCAAGAACGGTGAAATAGTCGCCGTCCACCTTGTCGAACAACTGGGAACCCATGCCTTCGAGGCGATAGGAGCCGACGCAGTGCAACAGTTCGTCGCCTTCATGCGCAATATAGGCATCAAGGAAAGCGTCCGAGAAATCACGCACCACCATGTGGGCGGTGTCCGCATCGGCCCAGAGGATTTCGCCACCTTGAGCCAGCGCTACGCCTGAGTGAAGCTGATGAGGCAGCCCGCGCATCGACGCCAGACGGGCCTTGGCCTGATCCAGATTAGGGGCCTTGGACACCAGACCACCGTCAAAGGCGAGCGTCTGGTCGGCGCCCAAAACCACCGCATCCGGATGTTGTGCCGAGACAGCTAAGGCCTTGGCCTTGGCCAGATCGATAGCCAACTGGCGCGGATCGACGCCCGGCGTCTTCAGGGCATCTTCGTCCACGCCCGCGACCTGCACTTCAAACGTCACGCCCGCATTGGTCAAAACCTCGCGACGTGCCGCGCTCTTGGAAGCGAGAATAAAGCGGGCAGGGGTCATGAAGGTACTCCAATGCGGCGATTGCGCCGTGCATTCACTAGATTGACGATAGCCGCAGCCGTTTCTTCGACAGAACGACGGGTCACATCGATAACTGGCCAGCCGCGACGCTCGAAATCACGTCGCGCTTTGATGATTTCCGCACGGACGACATCGTGATCGACATAGTCGGTGGTTTGCCCTTGATTGAGGCTATCCAGACGGTTGCGGCGGATCTGGATCAGTCGGTCCGGTGCCACCGTAAGGCCGATCACCAGCGGGTTCTTCAAACCCTCCAACCGTGATCCATCTTCGGATCCCGGCACCAAAGGCACATTGGCTGCGCGAATGCCGCGATGCGCCAGATAGATACAGGTCGGGGTCTTGGATGTCCGGCTGACGCCGCACAAAACCACGTCGGCCTCTTCCAGCTCATGCAGCGAGCCCTGACCGTCATCGTGGGCGATGGCGTAATCCAGCGCACTCATACGATTGAAATAGCCGGTATCGAGTGCGTGCTGCGCCCCGACACGCGTGGAAACGTCTGCGCCCAGATAATGCGACAGCGCCATAATCAACGGGTCCAGCGCACCGATCTGTGGGATGCCGAGGCTTTTGCATCCGCGCTCCAACTGCTCGCGAAGGTCGCGGTCGACCACCGTGTGCAACACGAGGCCCGGCGCATCCGCCACTTCGGTCAGCACCTCTTCCATCTGCTTTTCAGAGCGCACCAGAGCGTAGATGTGCTCGATGGGGATGACGCCATCAAAGCGGGCCACCACGGCCTTGGCCATCGCATTCAGCGTCTCCCCGGTGGAATCCGACACCAGATGGACGTGGAAATAGGTCGCGATACGCGATGAACCGGGTGGGCGGGCAGGGCTCATAAGGCATCCTTGAGCGGCCAAAAGACGGGTGACGTTGTTCTAGCCCCGTTTGCGCCGTGGTGCCCATACCCGCCGAAACGGCGCCCTGACCATGTGGAAAACCCTAGGCGCCATTTTTCGATTTCTGGGCGCCGAATTGGGGGTTCGGTGGTGCCAACGACGGCGCCCATGAAGATCGGGCGCCAAAGTCATGAACGGCGCCCCGCTCGTCAAATTGGGCGCCAGTTATCTATCCCATGCTGTGGGCAACAATTGATGTCCAATTTTGGCGCCCAAGGACTCACCCACAACGGCGCCCAGAGGAGAGCCCAATTGGATCGGGTGTTTCACGGGTTTTCCCCGTTATCCACACAGGGCTATCCTCCCCGCTGGAATCGTTCTCGCCGAGGCTAGGAAAACATCTTCCACCGACGGGACAACGAAAAACTGTCCCCGTCGTCCCCCGCCCTAATTCCAACTTCCAATTCTAATTTTTATAATTTCGATTTGAGATTGAGCTTGGGGCTTGGGGAACGTTAAAGCCTTTGGTCATGAGCACCCCTCTTATGATCCAGGCTCTTCAGGGCCAGAAAACCGAGCGTCCTCCCGTATGGTTCATGCGTCAGGCAGGCCGTCACCTGCCCGAATATCGTGAGCTGCGGGCCAAGGCGCCGAACTTCATCTCGTTCTGCCTGAACCCGGAGATGGCCGCCGAAGCGACGATGCAGCCCATGCGTCGTTACGGGTTTGACGCTGCGATCATCTTTGCGGACATCCTGCTGATCCCGGGAGCACTCGGCCAAAAGGTCTGGTTCGAGGCCGGCGAAGGTCCACGTCTGGGGGCTATGCCTTCGGTGGAACAGATGATGGCGCTGGCTCCAGAGGCCGGTAACGCCCTCTCAAGCGTCGGTGAGAGCCTTTCATTGGTCCGTGCGCAGTTGGACCCGTCCAAGACGCTCATCGGCTTTGCAGGGGCTCCCTGGACCGTTGCGACCTATATGCTGGACGGAGAGGCCCGGACCATCGGTAAGGGCGAACGCGCTGCGGCTCGCGCCTATGCCTATGCCGATCCGAAAAAGGTCGAGGGCGTACTGGACGCACTGATCGAAAGCACCGCGTATTATTTGAAGATGCAGCAGGATGCGGGGGCCATGGTGCTCAAGATCTTCGAAAGCTGGGCCGAGGGCCTGCCCGACGATCTGTTCGAGACGCTGGTTCTGAAACCCCACCAGAAACTGGTCGCTCGCGCTCGCGAACTGGGCGTGACTGTACCGCTAATGGGTTTCCCGCGCGGCTCGGCCGCTCTGGCCGAGCGCTATGCTGCCGAGTGCGATGTTAACGCCGTGGCGCTGGACACCGCCTGTCCGCTGGAAGTCGGGCAACGCGTGCAACAAATTAAACCGATCCAGGGTGCCCTCGATCCGATGCTGTTACGCGTCGGTGGCGATCAACTGGACCGCCGTGTCGACCAGCTTATGGAAGCGTGGGGGCAGGGGCCCTGGGTGTTCAACCTTGGTCACGGCATCACGCCCGACGTGCCGATTGCGCATGTCGAGCAAGTCTTGAAGCGTATCGGAGCGCAATAAGCCCATGCCGGTCACACCACTGAAATCGGGGTCCGGCCGCCGCATTGCGGTGGTGTTGGCCAATCTGGGCGGACCGGATGGCCCCGACAGCGTCAAGCCGTTCCTGTTCAACCTGTTCAATGATCCCGCGATCATCGGATTGCCGGGTATCTTCCGCACGCCCTTGGCCAAGCTGATCTCCAGCCGCCGCGAAAAGCCGGCGCAGGAGAACTATGCGCTGATGGGCGGCGGCTCGCCGCTGCTGCCGGAGACCCGCAAACAGGCCGAGGCGCTGGAAGTGCAACTGAACGCCAGTCTGCCGCAGGACGAGACACGGGTGTTCATCGCCATGCGCTATTGGCACCCGTTCACGGAAGAGGCGGCCCGCGCTGTCGAGGCGTTCAAGCCTGACGAAGTGGTCTTCCTGCCGCTTTACCCGCAATATTCGACCACTACGACGGCATCGTCGCTGAAGCTGTGGCGCGAAACCTATAAGGGTTCGGGTACCGAGCACGTAGTCTGCTGCTATCCGCAATCCGAAGGCTTTATTGCTGCCCAGGCCCGCATGATCCGGGAGACCTTGGCCAAGGCTGATGGAAAGCCAGTGCGCGTCCTGTTCTCGGCGCACGGTATTCCGTCCAAACTGGTCGCGAAGGGCGATCCCTATCAGGCGCAGGTCGAGGCGACGGTCGCAGCGGTGGTGGCTAAACTGGGGCTGAGCGATTGGGCGATCTGCTATCAGTCCAAGGTCGGGCCGATGGAATGGTTGGGGCCCGCAACGCCAGATGCGATCAAACAGGCCGCTGCCGATGGTGTGGGCGCTTTGGTGGTGCCGATCGCCTTTGTTTCGGAGCATATCGAAACGCTGGTCGAGCTGGATATCGAATACGGCGAACTGGCTCACGAAGTGGGCTGTGCGCCCTATCTTCGCGCTCCTGCCGTGGGTCCGGATGCCGATTTCATCGGTGCCCTCACGCAGGAAACCCTGACAATTTTGGGCGGACAAACGGCGCAGTGTGGTAATGGCAGTTGTGCCTGCGACAACCGCTATGCAAATCCGGCAATGGTTTCGACCCTTTCGGTCGACGTCGCCTGAGCCGCCTTGGGGAAGCTGAATGAACGCCTATGATCTGGCCCGTGGCCTGCACATCATTGCTGTGATCGCGTGGATGAGCGGCATGCTCTATCTGCCACGCCTGTACGCCTATGATGCCGAGCAGAACGAAAAGCCGGAGCCGCTGCGTTCGGAAATGCAAACCCTGCTGCGCACGTGGCAAACCAAGCTGCTGCGCATCATCATCAATCCGGCTATGATCCTGTCGCTCATCTTCGGCATCAGCCTGTTCTGGTTCCGCTCGGGCGAGGGGGCAGACTTCTCGTTCGCGCATCAGCCGTGGATGATGATCAAGCTTCTGGGCGTTGTGGCGCTTCTGGGCTGGCACGGTTTCCTTGCCGCCAGCCGTAAGAAGATCGCCGCCGGCACGTCCACCCGCTCGGGCAAGTTCTGGCGCATGACCAATGAAATCCCGTTCCTGATTGCCATTGTCATGGTTCTGGCTGTGACGATGGAGTGGGGTGCCTAAAACCTTAAGGCACCTTGACCCGCAGGGGCGATCCGTGGTTTCGCTGAGGTGAACCGTGGGGTCAGTGACAGCGCGGTGCCTCTCTTTCGATAGCCCCTGACCGCTTGGCGCTCGGGACCGGCTGTCTCTCCCTATCCGGCCCTGGCCGTATAATTTGCGATAATAGCCAACCGTGCGCCCGCAAGGCGCGTGCGGCTGTGCATATGAGCCTGCATCATGACCGATACGCCTGAAAACGAAGTCGTTGAAAACGCTGCTGAAAATCAAGATGTGCGCCCGCGCCGCACCTTAACACTCGGTGGTGTCAAACCTGCGTCGAGCGAAGCTGACCAGCCCGCCGAAGCCGAGGAAGTCATCGAGAATGACTACACCGGCATCGACACGACGGCAGAGGAAGACGACGACGACGGCGAGCCGCAAGGCCCCAACGGTCGCATCACCCTGCAAGAGCTTAACGAGAAGACGCCGGAAGAGCTGGTCGCCTTCGCCGAAGGTCTGGACATCGAGAACGCCGGCAACCTGCGTAAGCAGGACCTGCTGTTCGCCATCCTGAAGACCCTCGCCGACGAAGAAGTCGAGATCATCGCTTCGGGTGTTCTGGAAATCCTGCCGGACGGCTTCGGCTTCCTGCGAAGCCCCGACGCCAACTATCTGCCGGGTCCGGATGACGTCTACGTCTCGCCGTCGCAGATCCGCCGCTTCGGTCTGCGTTCGGGTGATACCGTCCACGGCGCCGTGCGCGGTCCGCGTGAGGGCGAGCGCTACTTTGCTCTGCTGAAGGTCGACACGATCAACTTCGAAGATCCGGAGATGGTCAAGACCAAGGTCCTGTTCGACAACCTGACGCCGCTCTATCCGGAAGAGCGTCTTAACATGGAAATTCAGGACCCGACGCTGAAAGATCGCTCGGGTCGTGTGATCGACATCGTTGCGCCGCTGGGTAAAGGTCAACGTTGCCTGATCGTGGCACCGCCGCGCGTCGGTAAGACCGTGATGCTGCAGAACATCGCCAAGTCGATTGAAAAGAACCATCCGGAAGTCTTCCTCATCGTTCTGTTGATCGACGAGCGTCCGGAAGAAGTGACTGACATGCAGCGCACCGTGAAGGGTGAGGTTGTCGCCTCCACCTTCGACGAGCCGGCATCGCGTCACGTCGCTGTGGCTGAAATGGTCATCGAAAAGGCCAAGCGTCTGGTTGAGCACAAGAAGGACGTTGTGATCCTGCTGGACTCGATTACCCGTCTGGGCCGCGCTTACAACGCCACCGTGCCGTCGTCGGGCAAGGTCCTGACCGGTGGTGTGGATGCCAACGCCCTGCAGCGTCCGAAACGCTTCTTCGGTGCCGCTCGTAACGTCGAGCAGGGCGGTTCGCTGACCATCATCGCGACCGCCCTGATCGACACCGGCTCGCGCATGGACGAAGTGATCTTCGAAGAGTTCAAGGGCACCGGTAACTCGGAAATCGTTCTGGACCGTAAGGTCGCTGACAAGCGCATCTTCCCGGCCATCGATGTTCTTAAGTCGGGTACCCGTAAGGAAGACCTGATCACGCCGAAGGACCAACTGACCAAGACCTACGTCCTGCGTCGTATCCTGAACCCGATGGGTCCGCAGGACGCCATCGAGTTCCTGCTCGACAAGCTGCGCCAGTCGAAGAACAACTCGGACTTCTTCCAGTCTATGAACACCTAACGGCAAGCTTGGCCATACCAGGCATAACCGTGTTTCACGTGAAACAGAGGAGCGCATCGTATGAAGATCAACGTCGAAGTTGAGTGCACCCCGCAGGAGGCACGCGCCTTCCTCGGCCTTCCCGATGTCGCTCCTCTCAACCACCAACTGGTCGCGGAAATGCAGAAGCGTATGGCCGAGAACATCACCGCGATGCAGCCGGATGAGCTTATGAAATCATGGGCTAATTTCGGCGTTCAGGCTCAGGATCAGTTCCGTCGCCTGATGGAAGCCGCCGTCACAGGCGGCACGACCAAGAGCTAATCTTCTGACATGACCGATACGATTTTCGCTCTTGCGACCCCGCCCGGTCGCGGGGCCGTTGCCATTATCCGCATCTCCGGACCTGCCACCGCAGAAGTCCTGAAGGGGTTGGGCGTGGGCACGGTCAAGCCCCGCTTGGCCAGCGTGCGCAACCTGCGTTGGCAAGAGCAACTGATCGATCAGGCCTTGGTCTTGTTTTTCGTTGGCCCGAACTCCTACACGGGTGAGGACACGGCTGAACTCCACCTGCACGGGGGTAGGGCGGTTATTGAAGCGACGGGAGAGGCTCTGATCGGTCTTGGCCTTCGCCCCGCAGAGGCTGGCGAGTTCACGCGTCGCGCCTTCCAGAATGGACGTATGGACTTGGCGCAAGCCGAAGCCGTGGCCGACCTTATCGACGCTGAAACCAGCGCCCAGAAAGCTCAGGCCTTGGGCCAGTTGGACGGTGCCCTGTCGCAAACCTATGCCACCTTCCGTGCGGACCTTCTGAAGGCCATGAGCCTCGTCGAAGCCGAGATTGATTTTCCGGACGAGGACGTTCCGGACAATCTGGCGCGTACGGCAGGTCCGGTACTCGATAAGTTCATTGCGGACCTTCAGGCTGCATTGGCAGACTCCGACCGCGGTCGCCGCGTCCGTGAAGGTTATCGCATCGTTCTTCTGGGCGAGACCAATGCCGGTAAGTCGTCGCTCTTCAACGCGCTGACCGCACGCGAAGCGGCGATTGTGACGCCCATCGCTGGCACCACGCGCGATGTGCTCGACGCCGACATCGTGATCGGCGGTTATGCTGTCACCCTGTCGGACACGGCTGGCCTGCGAGATAGCGTTGATGTGGTGGAGGCCGAAGGTATTCGCCGTGCACGAGCGCGGGCGGAAAACGCCGACCTGCGTATCTGGGTGCGGTCGCCACAAACCGTCGGTGATGATCCTGCCGCTGACTACATCAAGCCCGGCGATCTTCAGGTTCTGAACAAGTCCGATCTCGGGGCTGTCACGCCCAAGGATGACATCGAACATCTGTCTCTCAGCACTGTCTCGGGGCAGGGGATGGACGCTTTGCACCAGTGGCTGGCCACTCGACTGGCGCGTGATCTGAGCGGCGCGGATTTCCCCGCCGTGACCCGAGAACGCCATCGCCGCCGTCTTGTCGAGGCACTTGAGGCGGCTCACCAGGCACGCCGCGCTCTTGATGTGGCACCTGAAATGGCGGGGGACGACCTTCGTCGAGTCAGCGACGCGCTTTCACGTGTTACTGGAGCTATCGGCGTCGAAGATGTTCTAGGTGAAGTGTTTTCTTCCTTCTGCATCGGTAAATAGCCGTTTCACGTGAAACTTTAACTGCGGCCTCGAGGTGGAGATTTCTGCCCCGATGCACTATGTGATCGCGCATGACCACGACCCCTGACCATAGCTTTGATGTCGTCGTAATCGGCGGCGGACACGCCGGTTGTGAAGCCGCTACGGCGGCCGCGCGCGTTGGCGCTCGCACCCTGCTGCTCAGCCAAAAGCTGGAAACCATTGGCGAGATGAGCTGCAATCCGGCAATCGGCGGATTGGGCAAGGGGCATCTGGTTCGCGAAATCGACGCGCTTGACGGCGTGATGGCAAGACTTGGCGACAAGTCGGGCATCCAGTTCCGTTTGCTGAACCGCTCCAAAGGCGCAGCGGTGCAGGGCCCGCGTAGCCAGATTGACCGCAAGCTCTATCGATTGGCTATGCAGGAAGAGCTGGCGAACTACCCGAACCTGACCCTTATGGGCGCGACGGCCGAGAGCCTGATCCTTGATGGTGATCGCGTGGTCGGCGTGGTGACGGGCACTGGCGAAACGATCAGGGCAGGGGCCGTAGTTCTCACGACGGGCACCTTCCTGAACGGTGTGATCCACCGCGGGGATCTGCGCATTGCGGCAGGCCGTTATGGCGATGACCCATCGGTCGGTTTGGCGGCGAGCCTGCATTCGGCCGATTTGATGATGGGACGATTAAAGACGGGCACGCCGGCGCGGCTGGATGGCCGCACCATCGCCTGGGATCGCCTCGAGAAGCAGGAGGCGGACGCCGAGCCTGTACCGTTCTCCTTCCTCACTGAAAAAATCGAAGTCCCGCAGATCGCATGCGGCGTGACCTATACGACGGAAGAAACCCACCGCATCATCTCTAAAAATCTCGGAGAGAGCGCTGTTTATGGTGGCCGCCTGTCTGGTCGTGGACCGCGTTACTGCCCCTCGATCGAGGATAAGGTCGTACGTTTCGCAGACAAGACAAGCCATCAGGTCTTCCTTGAACCGGAAGGTCTGGACGATCCGACGGTCTATCCGAACGGTATTTCTACTTCAGTATCCGACGCGACGCAGATGGCCTTCCTGCGCACCATGCCGGGTCTGGAGAATGTCGAGGTGTTCCGCTTCGGCTATGCCATCGAGTATGATTACGTTGACCCCCGTGAACTGACGCCTGCGCTCGAAGTGAAGAAGCGACCGGGCCTCTATCTGGCGGGACAGATCAACGGCACGACCGGCTACGAAGAGGCGGGGGCGCAGGGCCTGATGGCGGGCATGAATGCCGCGCGGGCAGTGTCTGGCAAGGATCCCATCGTTTTCGGACGTGACGAGGCCTACATCGGCGTGATGATCGATGATCTGGTCACGCGTGGCGTCACCGAACCCTATCGTATGTTCACGAGCCGCGCGGAATACCGCCTGACGCTACGTGCAGATAATGCCGATGCCCGCCTCACTCAGCTTGGTATTGATGCCGGAGTTGTTGGCACTGAACGTGCCAAGGTATGGCTGGGGAAGGCAGACTGGTTATACTCGGCGAACCGTGTTTCACGTGAAACACGGTTTACGCCGAAGGAAGCGGGCGAATTGGGCATCGCGGTCAATGCCGATGGTCAACGCCGATCCATCCGAGATCTGCTGTCGTACCCGAACGTCACGCTCGATCAGTTCGTCAGCGCCAAGCCGGAGATTTCGGACTGGCCGAAGTCGGTGCGTGAGCAGATCGTCATCGACGCGACCTATGCTAGCTATCTGGACCGTCAGGCGCAGGATGCCGAGGACCTTCGTCGAGAGGAGGGGCTGACCCTCCCAGCGGATCTGGACTATGCATCTATCGGCGCACTGTCCAATGAAGTGCGCGAGAAGCTGTCGATGATCCGCCCGCAGACCTTGGGTCAGGCGGGACGCATCGAGGGCATGACGCCGGGCGCGTTGACGGCTCTTTTGGCTCACGTGAAAAAGGCTCGCGCCGTAGCTGCTGAATTGGCCACGGTTGTCGCCTGATTTCGGATTTCGGAACTGATGAACACTATTTATAAATTCCGTGCCGATACCGGTGCGTCCGACGTCCAGATTGAGGACCTGAAGGCCTTCCTCCAACAGCTGACCGAGGCTAATGAGGTGATGAACCTCGTCGGTCCGGACACCATCCCTGACTTTTGGAATCGCCACGCTTGGGATAGCGCGCAACTGCTTTCCCTCGCTCCCGAGGCCAAGACGTGGGCCGATTTGGGGGCAGGGGCGGGCTTCCCGGGTGTTGTCCTGGCGATCATGATGAAGGGCGTTGAAGGGGGCCATGTCTGGCTCATCGACTCCTTAGGCAAGCGTTGTCGCTTCCTGCAAACAGTCGTCGATGCACTGAACCTGCCCGCGACCGTGATCAATGGTCGCGCCGAAGAGCAGCAGGTTAAGGTCGACATCGTGACCGCGCGCGCCGTGGCCCCGATGGAGAAATTACTCGGTTATGCACAGCCCTACTTCCAACGCGGTGCAAAAGGTCTGTTCCTCAAGGGCGAGAAGGCCGAAGCTGAGTTGAAACAGGCAGCCACTGTCTGGCATTTTGACTCTGACCTGACGGTCTCTCGCAGCGATGCGCGTGGCCGTATCGTTTCAGTGGGGAGTTTGCGTCGTGTCCGCTAAACCGAAAACGACCCGCGTCCTCGCGGTTTCCAATCAAAAGGGCGGGGTGGGTAAAACTACCACGGCGATCAACCTCGGCACCGCGCTGGCTGCGATTGGTGAGAAGGTTCTGATCGTGGACATGGACCCGCAGGGCAATGCCTCGACGGGTCTGGGCGTTCCACGTGAAACCCGTCGCGTGACCATTTACGACGTGATCGTCGACGGCCGCTCGATTGATGAGACGGCTGTCGAGACGGCTGTTCCCGGCCTGTTTATCGTTACGTCCGATCCAGATATGTCCGGCGTGGAAATCGAACTCAGCCAAGCTGACCGTCGCTCCTACCGTCTGCGCGATGCGCTGGAAGCGCAGGGTGCGAACGGCGAGCGAGCATTCGACTACGTTCTGATCGATTGCCCGCCCTCGCTGAACCTTTTGACACTGAACGCCATGGCGGCGGCTGACGCTGTACTGGTGCCGCTGCAGTGCGAGTTCTTTGCGCTCGAAGGTCTGACCCAGTTGATGCGCACTATCGATATGGTGAAACAGAACCTGAACCCGTCGCTGGAGATTCAGGGCCTGGTGCTGACGATGTATGACCGCCGCAACGCCCTGTCGGGTCAGGTGGCTGCCGATGTGCGCTCGCACTTTGGCGACAAGGTTTACGAAAGCGTAATTCCGCGTAATGTGCGCGTGTCTGAGGCACCGTCGTACGGCAAGCCTGCCCTGATCTACGATTTGAAGTGTGCAGGTAGCCAAGCCTATCTCAAGCTGGCGCGCGAAGTCGTCGCCCGCGAACGTCAACGTCGCGAAGTACTCGCGGCTTAAGTAAAAACAATAGCGGAATCCGTATCTTGTCTGAACGTCAACGCGGTCTGGGACGGGGGCTTTCGGCCCTTCTGGGTGAAAACGCACAGGAAGCTGTGGCCGTGGACGCCGCTGCGTCGGCGCCCGCTGGCGTACACCGTGTGCCGATCGAGAACCTGAAGCCCAATCCGGATCAGCCGCGTAAGGTCTTCAAAAAGGAAGACCTCGACGAACTGACGGCGTCGATCCGCGACAAAGGCGTGCTGCTGCCGATCCTCGTGCGCAGCCAGCCGGGCGAGCCGGGCGTTTATCAGATCATCGCGGGTGAGCGTCGCTGGCGTGCGGCGCAGGCTGCCCGCGTCACCTCGGTTCCGGTCGTTGTTCGCGAGATGGACGACGTCGAGGTGCTGGAAGTCGGCATCATCGAGAACGTTCAGCGTGCCGACCTCAACCCCATGGAAGAGGCCAACGCCTACGCCCAATTGATGGAAAAGTTCGGCCGTACGCAGGATGCTGTCGCCGGCGTAGTGGGCAAGAGCCGCTCCCACGTTGCCAACACGCTTCGTCTGCTGCAACTGCCGCCCGTCATTCGCGAACACGTTGTCCATGGCCGACTGACGGCGGGTCACGCGCGCGCTCTGATCACTGCGCCAAACCCACTGGAACTGGCCGATGAGATCATTTCCAAGGGCTTGAACGTCCGCCAGACCGAAATGCTAGCGCGTAAATCGGCTGAAGGTCCGAAGGTTTCCAAGCCCAAGGCTCCGGTTAACAGCGAAGGCGCGGCGGATATCGCCGCACTCGAGCAAGACCTGTCGGACGCGCTGGGCCTCAAGGTCGCGCTGGCTGATAATGGCGGTAAGGGCGTGATTACGTTGAACTATTCGACGCTTGAGCAGCTCGACGACCTTTGCCGTCGTTTGATGCGCGGTTAACCCCGCGTTCCATCAATCTCTAGGCGACGGGCCTTTCGGGGCCCGTTGTGCTATGAGCCACGGTATGACCGAACAATCCCCCAAACCGACCCAAGCTGAAACCATGCGTCGCGCTCTGGCTGCCAAGAAGGCAGCTAAGACCAAGGCTCAAGGCATCGGCAGCGGTATGGACGCCAAATCGCTGGAAAAACAGTTGCAGCGAGAAGCCGCCGCGATGAACAAGCCCGCTTTCCGCCGGATGTCACACCGCGGTTAAAGGCCCATGCGGCGAGCGCGGGCACCGATTTCGAGCAGCAGGCGCTCTGCGATCAGGTGCTCGGGCATACCGGTCGTCTTGGTGGCGACATCCGCGATATTGACGCTGTTCAGCACCTCGTCGAGCGCTTCGAGACGCCAGCTTCGGGCCTGTCGCAGCATTTCAGCTTCCTGCTTCCAGAAAACGCCTGCGGCCTTGGCGGCTTCTTTTGCGCCGCTGCCGTTTGCTTGCAACACATTGATCCGGCGCAGTTTTCCGAGATGGATCGAAACCATCCGCACGGCCATGACAGCGCTTTCGCCCTCGGCCAATGCGCGGCGCAGGCCTGCCTGCGCGGGGCCAGCACGACCGCCAAAGGCTTGAAGCGCCGCGTCGGACAGGGAGGCATCCGGCTCTACGCCCAGATGCTGGTCCAACTCTTCGATATCAATCGTCTTACCGGAACCTGGTCCGATATAGAGGATTAGGCGCTCGATTTCTTGCCGCATCAAGCCACGCTCGCGCGGCAGGCGGGCAACAAAACGATCCAGAGCATCGGACGTCAGCCCGACCTTGTCGGCGCTCAGAGCCTCACGGGTCATGCGCGCGACGTCGCCGACCTCGTCTTCATAACAGGCGATAGCGGCAGCCGCGCCCGCCTTTTCAGCGGCTTTGCGCAGAGCGGATTCGCGACCTAAAGCGCCCGCTTCGACGACCAGAAGTGCGTCGGGGTTATATTGACCCTCTGCGTGGGCCGTAAGAGCCGCTGCGACGGCCTTATCGACGCTCGCCTTGGGATCACCCAGTCGTACCCGCACCAACCGCCTGTCGCCCAGCATGGAGAGGGCCGTGAGCGCTTCTTCCAGCTTGATGGGATCGGCGTCGATGTCCGCTTCAGTCAAGGATGTGACGTTAAAGGGGTCATTCAGGTCGGGCGTGACCGTCTTGCACAGTGTAACGGCACGTTCCTGAACGCCGGAACGGTCCTTGCCGTGGATCAGGGCCGCACGGATCTGGCTGTCCGGAGACTTTAGAAACCGCTCGATATCAGGTCGTTTGGCCAGGATCACGCGGATGACTCCGGGCGATCAGCGCTGGCCGAGGACACGCATCAGGTCCAGTCGCAACAGACGCGCCAAATCGGCGGCTGCGCGGTCCTCGCCGTCCTGCTGGGCGGCAATGGCGGCATAGGGCTGGTCAGCCGACGCGTAGGTCGTGGTGGTGGCGCGCTCGCCCTTGATCGGCTCGCCGCCAGCCAGCGGAACCAGCGTCCACGTTGCCTTGAGGGTCAGCTGATAGCGGGTGGCTGTATCATCGATGCGGCGACCCAGCGGTAGGCGCGACTGCTCTACCGTCGTATCAAGTCGATATTGCGGGGGCAGGGAGGCATTGCGACCAAACGCGTCCTCCAACTGCTCGCGCAGGCGATAGCCCAGTCGGTCATCGGGCGTCGAAACCGCAACGCGCGACAAGGTACTACCGATCGCACCTTCCCCCGTCTGACCATAGATCGGGGTGAACCCGCACGCCGAGACCAGAGCGGCTACGGCGGCAAGGGCAGACAGGGGAAGGATGCGTTTCATCAGTTGGCTACCAGGTTCACAATGCGATTCGGCACCACAATCACCTTGCGGACCGTCAGGTTGTTGGCCTCAAGGTAGGCCTTAACGGTCGCATTGGCGAGTGCGGCGGCTTCAACATCGGCCTGATCGGCACCGCGCGGCATTTGAACCTCGCCGCGACGCTTGCCGCCGATCTGCACGGGCATGACGACTTGATCGTCAGCCGCCAGCTTGGCGTCATAGACGGGCCATTCGGCTTCCAGAACCATGCCGTCCATGCCCAGACGGGTCCAACCCTCTTCGGCAAGGTGCGGCGTGAAGGGCGCAACCAGACGGGCGAGGGCCGACAGAGCGGTCTTCTTGGCTTCGCCACCCGCTTTGGCATGGTCTTTCAGCACACCGAGGAAGGCGTACAGCTTTGCGATAGCCGAGTTGAAGCGGAAGCTGTCGATGCCTTCGCTCACGGCCTTGATGGCTTTGTGCGTTTCACGGATCAGGCTGGCATCGACGTCGGCATTGGCTGGTGCCGATGCGTCATAGGCGTCGAACTCGTTCCAGACGCGCTGGACGAAGCGCGAAGCACCTTCAACGCCACCGGTCGACCATTGCACGTCACGCTCCGGCGGGCTGTCCGACAGAACGAACAGACGACCAGCGTCAACGCCATAGGTCTCGATGATGTCGACAGGCGCGACGACATTCTTCTTCGACTTCGACATCTTCTCGACTTCACCGATACTGATTTCAGCGCCGGTCGAGAGGCGACGCGCGATGCGCTTGCCATCGATGTGTTCGATCTGGACGTCGGTCGGCTCGACCCATTTGGGCTTACCGCTCGGCTCGTGGCCGTCGAAATAGGTCTCGTGAACCACCATACCTTGGGTGAACAGACCCGCGAACGGCTCTTTCACGTCCATCAGGCCAGCGTCCGACAGGGCGCGGGTGATGAAGCGTGCGTACAGCAGGTGCAGTACCGCGTGCTCGATGCCGCCGATGTACTGGTCTACCGGCAGCCATTTGGCAGCCGCAGCCTTGTTGATCGGGATCGAGGCCTTCGGATCGGTGAAGCGCGCGAAATACCAGCTGGAGTCCACGAAGGTATCCAGCGTGTCGGTCTCGCGGCGGCCCGGCTTGGCGCAGGTCGGGCAGTTGACGTGCTTCCACGTCGGGTGGCGATCCAGCGGGTTGCCCGGCACGTCGAAGGTGACGTCCTTGGGCAGTTCGACCGGCAGTTGGTCGGCCGGAACCGGCACTACGCCGCAGTCTTCACAGTGGATGACCGGAATCGGGCAGCCCCAGTAGCGCTGGCGGCTGACGCCCCAGTCGCGCAGGCGGTAGATGGTCGCACCCTTGCCGGTGCCGGCAGCTTCGATCTTGGCGATCGCGGCGGCCTTGGCCTC
Source organism: Brevundimonas sp. GN22 (assembly GCF_054824005.1). Lineage (NCBI taxonomy): Bacteria > Pseudomonadati > Pseudomonadota > Alphaproteobacteria > Caulobacterales > Caulobacteraceae > Brevundimonas > Brevundimonas sp. GN22. The sequence goes on from NZ_JSYD01000016.1 coordinate 66,138, forward strand.
CTCGATCTCCATGCCGTTCATGAAGTCCGAGTTGAACAGCACGCCCGGACCCGTATAGGCCTCGTCAGCAACGGTGAAGGTTTCGTCGGCGTCGTGCGGACGCACCACGGCCTTGACCGGCAGGCCATATTTGCGAGCGAAATCAAGGTCGCGCTGGTCGTGGGCAGGGCAGGCGAAGATGGCACCCGTGCCGTATTCCGACAGGATGAAGTTGGCGATCCAGACCGGCACTGCCTCGCCGGTGAACGGATGTTTGCACTTCAGGCCGGTGTCCAAGCCGATCTTCTCGGCTTGTTCGATTTCGGCTTGCGAAGCACCGCCCTTACGGCATTCGGCGACGAAGTCGGCCACGTCCGGATTGGCGTCGGCCAGCATCTTGGAGATGGGATGGTCAGGAGCCAGACCGACGAAGGACGCGCCATAGAAGGTGTCCGGACGGGTGGTGTAGATTTCCACGCCGTCTTCGAAACCTTCAGGCGCGGTGCCCGCGAAGGCCCACTTCATCTGCAGGCCCTTGGAGCGACCGATCCAGTTTTCCTGCATTAGTCGGACCTTGTCCGGCCAGCGGCCTTCAAGTTCCTTCAGGCCGTCGATCAGGTCGTCGGCATAGTCGGTGATGCGGATAAACCACTGGGTCAGCTTGCGCTTTTCAACCAGAGCACCCGAACGCCAGCCGCGGCCGTCGATGACCTGTTCGTTGGCCAGCACGGTGTTGTCGACCGGATCCCAGTTGACCGTGCCTTCCTTGCGGTAGACGAGGCCACGCTTCATCAGCTCCAGGAACCACGCCTGTTGCTGGCCATAGTACTCCGGATCGCAGGTCGCCAGTTCGCGCGACCAGTCCAGCGACAGGCCCAGCAGCTTCAGCTGCGAGCGCATGTTGTCGATGTTAGAATAGGTCCAGTCGCCCGGATGCACACCACGTTCCATGGCGGCATTCTCGGCCGGCATACCGAACGCGTCCCAGCCCATCGGGTGCAGAACGTCAAAGCCTTGCGCGCGCTTCCAGCGGGCGATGACGTCGCCCATCACATAGTTGCGGGCATGACCCATATGGATGTTGCCCGACGGATAGGGGAACATCTCGAGGACGTAATACTTGGGACGACCGGTGTCCTCGTTAGGTGCCGTAAAGACGTTAGCATCGGCCCAGCGGGCCTGTTGGCGAGGTTCGGTAACTTTGGGCTCGTAGCGGGCCACGGCGTATCCTAGGCAATGCCTCAGACGGGACGCGAGAGGCAGGCCTGAGGACTAGCGTTAAAGTAAAAGAAGAGAGAGCAGCCCTTAGCGGGCTGCGTTGGAGAGGTTGAGCTGGCGAGCCTTGGTCAGGATCGCGTTCTCGAGATCGGTTTCGGTCTGCGCGGCGACCGGGGCAGACACCCACTGACCGCTGGCGTCACGCACTTCCTTGGTGACGGCCACGTTCAGGGCGTCGGCACGCAGGCGGCGGTCCAGAATGAAGACGGTGGCCTTGAAGCGCTCGTTTGGCGTTTGCGGGTTCGCGTACCAGTCGTAGTTCACGACGCCGCCCCACGGGTCAGCCGAGGCCAGAGGCATGAAGGACAGGGTGTCCAGGGTCGCCCGCCACAGATAGGCATTCACGCCGATGCCAAGGCGATCTTCAACCGAAGCAACCTTTTCGGTCTTCTTACCGACGAACGGCAGGCTGGAGCAGCCGCTTACGAGCAGGCCAGTAGCGACCAGGGCGATAGCAGCGCCACGAACAAAAGCCATTCCAAGATCTCCAAAAAGGTCTCGACGTAAAGGCACTCGGGATTCACAGCCAAATCGCTGGATCACCAGACACCGGAATGTTGCTCTATAACACGCTGAAAAGGGGGTGTGACAAGCGTGGGTGCGACGTCGGGCATTATATCTGCATGGCGTGCAACAACATTGGCCACATTCCGCCGATCTCCTAGCTTGGCCATATTGGTGGTCGAGTAAATTCGTGACGCTTGAGACACAGGTCGGGACGGACTCGCACCGGAACGCCTCCGAGGTGCAGCCGTTTTCGGTGGGAGCCGTTGACCCTGACGATCAGCGGTGTCTAATCGCGACATCTGTTCCTGTGGACAGATTGGTTTGGCGCTCGTCCTACCCCTCAGGGTGTACGGGCTTGGAATGGACTTGGGTTTGATGCGCATCGGCGTAACAGGTCTGGCGGTTGTAGGCGCACTGGCACTCGCCAGCGTGTCCACCGACGCGCTTGCCCAGTCGCGTAGTGCCCAAGTCGGTCTGGCCCAAGCTGCCAACACCCCCGCCGCCGAACGTTCGGGCCTGAACACGCAAACCCGCCGTGGTCTGCGTTGGAACGAGAGCGGGCGCTGGGGTCTGAACCTGAACCTCAATCAGCCTGTGGGTCGCGGTACCGACTGGGGCGATGTGGAGGCAGGGGCCTTCTATCGCGTCAACCCGCGCCTTCGCGTCGGCGCTGCCGCCAATCTTGCCACGCGCGAGACCGATCCGGCCCGCGTCGAGGAAACCGATCGCCGCACGCAACCGCGTGTGCGTCTGGAAACCATCTTCAAATTCTAATCAGCCGCTAAAGGCCGCCTGGATAGCGTCTATTCCGGCGATCCCGCACGCCTGTGTGTCGCGCAGCCGATGCGCGTTCTCGGCATTGATCCCGCCCAGCGCATAGGCAGGGCAGGGCAGGCCCTCGATCAGAGCGTTTGCTCCGGTGACGCCCAGTTCGACCTTGTCCGCCGAGGAGCCGCCGGCCGGAAATACTGGTGAGACAACAAAAGCGTCCAGAGCGTGTGCGCTACGGCGACCAAGCGGGCCGTGCAGGGCACTGGTAATGACCCAGTCGGGGTTGGCCGCACGCAACGAGTTTGCCCGATGCATGTCGTTTTCCGGTAGGTGAATACCGTCTGCAGAAATCTCCCGCGCGAGGACCTCGTCTTTGCCCACGAGAAGGCGCAGACCGGCCAAATCGCATGCTGCCCGCAAACGCTGTCCCACCTCGCGGGCATCGGGTCTGGAAAAAGCGCGATAGACGACGCCTGCTCCCTGCGGCATCCGTTCCGCTACGCGCCACGGCGTGGGGGTGCGCGCAGGGTCGGTAAAGAACAGCAATGGCGGTATATTGCGGCCATACGGGCTGACACCGCCCGAACGGCGCGCTAGTGCCAAGGCGGTATGCCACAGGATGTCTGCGTCCCGAGGAAGAGTCATGACCGCCACTAATCCTGCTTTTTCCGCTGCGTCCATCTCCGAAAACTTCGCGCGAACCCGCGAGCAGATCGCACGTACCTGTATCGAGGCCGGACGGCAGCCCGACGACGTCATCCTGACGGCTGTCAGCAAAACCCAAAGCCCCGAGGCGTTGAGTGCTGCTCTGGCTGTTGGGCAAAAGGTCTTTGGCGAAAACCGCGTTCAGGAGGCCTATCAGCACTGGGCGCATCAGCGCGAAGGACTTGAACTTCGCCTCATCGGGCCGCTGCAAACCAACAAATCCGAGGATGCGGTCAAACTGTTCGATGTGATCGAAACACTGGACCGCGAAAAACTGGCCAAGGCGCTGGCAGATGCGATGGCCAAGTCGGGGCGCAGCGTTCGCGTTCTGGTGCAGGTCAATACCGGCGCAGAGCCGCAGAAAGCCGGGGTCATGCCGCAGGATGCGGATGCTCTCATCGAAATAGCGCGGATGAAATACGGCCTCGCCGTCGAGGGCGTAATGTGTATCCCGCCCGTTGATGAAGACCCAGTCCCGCATTTCCAGCTTTTGAAAAATATCGCCGACCGCAACGGTCTGGCCGTCATCTCCATGGGCATGAGCGGGGATTTCGAGGCAGCTATTCGCTGCGGTGCGACACACGTTCGGGTGGGTTCGGCACTGTTTGGTGCCAGAAATCCGGCAAAAACCGGATGATTGTGGCCGATTAGGGCAGAGTGGCTCTTGGCTTACGCCGTTCGGGTCGCCATTGTTCTTATATGCCGACGCCCAAGACGATCCTGATCATCGATGACGACGACGATCTGCGCGAAGCCCTCGCAGAACAACTCGCGCTTCACGAAGAGTTCCGCCCGGTACAGGTCGCCAATGCGACAGACGGGGTCAAACAGGCCCGCGAAGCGCGCGCTGACCTCATTCTGCTCGACGTCGACCTGCCCGACATGGATGGCCGCGAGGCCTGCCGCCTGATCCGCAAGGCTGGGGTCTCAACACCCGTCATCATGCTGACGGGGCAGTCATCGGATTCCGACGCCATTCTGGGTCTGGATTCCGGTGCCAATGACTATGTGACCAAGCCTTTCCGGTTTGCTGTCCTTCTGGCCCGTATCCGCGCCCATCTTCGTAGCCACGAACAGTCCGAGGACGCGGTCTTCCAGATCGGCCCGTACGAATTCCGTCCGGCTTCCAAGGTGATGGTGGACGCAGGCGGCAAAAAGGTTCGTCTGACGGAAAAAGAAACCAACATCCTCAAATACCTCTATCGCGCAGGGACCAAACCGGTGTCGCGCGAAGAGCTGCTGACCGAGGTGTGGGGCTATAATGCAGGGGTCACCACCCACACGCTGGAAACCCACATCTACCGTCTGCGTCAAAAGATCGAGGCCGAGCCGGGTCAGGCCAGACTGCTGCTGACTGACGCTGGTGGTTATCGCCTCCAGCCCTGATCGGCATCCCGAATACAAAAAGCCCGCTGACGGATTTCCGCAGCGGGCTTTTCTTGGTCACGAGGCCTGTCTCAGCCCAGACGGGGCATTTTCAGACGGCGCTTGTTGGCGTGGGTCTCCGGTGCGGCACCCAGGGCTTCGGGCACTTCACCCTTGAAGTAGTATCGCTGCCACGCTTCCTTCACGGCGTCCGGCTCGAAATTGGCCAGCCGCTGGTTGAAGTCGGTGCGGGCACGGTTCCATGCCTCGAACTGGCCCTGCATCACCGGATTGGATTCCAGCGTACGGATGACAGGCTCGAACTGTTCGACGCGGCGGTGCTCTACCGGCTGGATGAAGCAGAAGGGCTCGCCCTTTTCGAACTTTACGCGGCCCGGACGGGTGAAGATCCAGTTCATCGTGAACGGGAAGGGCAGCCAGTCCGTCTCAATCAGACCTTCCAGTGGCTGGATGCCGTCCTTCACATGGTTGGGCGAGCCCTTGGCAATAAGGCCCCAACCCGGAGGCGTGCGGAACAGGTATTGCGGGTGCATCGTCACGACGCCGCGCGAGAAGTGCGAGGTGACGAAATGGTCCATGTTCTGGACCGGATGGTCGGACTTGATGGTGATATCGGTCTGGGCCGGACCACCATTCCATTCGGCGCTGAAACCGAACGGGCACAGGATTTCCCAGCCCGTCGTATTGGCCATCGTCAGCGGCAGGCAGCGATAGGGATGTCGAGACGCAAAGGCGTCCATCCAGTTACGCGACTGTCGCCCCGGCACCAGATCGCACGGGCGTGCGCTCATCGGATAGCATTCCAGTTCCAAGTCTCGGCTCCACAGGCTATCGGTTTCTTACGCCATCTCCCTAAGTGGCCCGATAGTTCCAGACAAGCGCAATGACTGACGTAGCTGTTTCTCCGCCACCCGAATATTGCCCGCCGTTCGACCGAGCCGCACTGACGGCCTATCTGCAGGACAAAGGCATTGCCTTTGTCACCCACGATCATCCGGCTGTGTTTCGTGTGGAGGAGGGGCTTGAACTCAAGGCCGATATGCCGGGCGTTCACACCAAAAACCTGTTCCTGAAAGACAAGAAGGGCAGGCTTTGGCTGATCTCGGCAGCTCAGGACACGGTTATTGACCTGAAGCGCACCCATAAGGTGATCGGCTCGGACCGTCTGTCTTTCGGAAACGAAAACCTGCTTTGGCGATATCTGGGCGTGCGTCCCGGCTCGGTCACGGCTCTGGGGCTGATCAATGACCCGCAGCAAGAGGTCACATTCATTCTGGATGCCCGGTTGTGGCAGGCTGACATCGTCAACTTCCACCCGTTGGAAAACACGGCCACCACGGCATTTGAACAAGCGGCCTTCAGAGCTTTCCTCGAAAGCCTTAGCCGCTCGCCTTTCGTGGTCGATTTCGAACGGATGGAACGTATCGTCTAACACCTTGGCCTTGAGTCTGGCCGCCATCAGAACCATCTGATGGGTAATTCATTTTACTGTTTCGCGCTTGGGAGCCGAAATCCATGACTTTTGCCGACCCGTCCGCCCCTCCGCCCTCCGATCTGATCAAGGACGGTACGGATGCCAGCTTCATGCAGGACGTGATCGAGGCGTCGAAGTCCCAGCCGGTGATCGTCGATTTCTGGGCAACCTGGTGCGGCCCGTGCCGCACGCTGGGCCCTCTTCTTGAGAAGAGCGTCCGCGCCGCCGCCGGCAAGGTGAAGATGGTCAAGATCGACGTCGACGCCAACCCTGCCTACGCGGGCCAACTGCGCGTCCAGTCAATCCCCACGGTCTATGCCTTCGTCAACGGTCAACCGGTCGACGGCTTCCAAGGTGCCGTCCCGGAAAGCCAGATCAAGGCCTTCATCGACCGCCTGACCGGTGGCTCCAGCGCCAGTGCCGACATCGAGCAACTGTTGTCGCTGGGCGAAGAATCGCTCGGGCTCAACGACATCGGTGGTGCAGCGCAGGCTTTTGCGCAGGTGATGACGGTCGATCCGGAAAACGAGAAGGCGATCGCCGGTCTCGCCCGCGTTTATCTGGCCGACGGTGATACCGAGCAGGCTCTGCAGACCATCAATATGGCACCGGCCGACTCCAAGGAGCCAGCCGTTCAGGCTGTGCGCGCTAAACTGAGCCTCGCGTCGAAATCGACCGGCCCCAGCGCCGAACTGGAAGCCCGCGTCGCAGCCAACCCCGCGGATCTCCAATCCCGCTTTGAACTGGCCCAGTCTCTAGCGGCTTCGGGTGAGTTTAAAGGCGCGGTCGACCAGTTGCTCGCCGTGATCGAAGCGGATCGCGAGTGGAATGATCAGGCCGCCCGCAAGGAATTGCTGACGGTGTTCGAAGCCGCCGGCACCATGAGTGATGTGTCCAAGGACGGTCGTCGCCGTTTGTCTTCGCTTCTGTTCGGTTAGGATCGATAATATGGCTCAGGGATATGTAAGATCGTCGGACCTGCCTCAGGTCATTCCGGTCTTTCCATTACCCGGGGCCATCATCCTGCCCCGCGGGCAACTGCCCCTGAATATATTCGAGCCGCGCTATCTGAACATGATCGATGACGCGATGGCAGGAGAGCGCCTCATCGGCATGATCCAGACGGCAGGTCCGCTGTCCGAACGCCCGCCTTTGGTTCGCGTGGGCTGTGCAGGGCGTATTACCAGTTTCGCTGAAACCTCCGATGGGCGGTATCTGATCACGTTGACCGGCATTTCGCGTTTCCGGATTGCCACAGAGCTTCAGGTCACGACCCCCTATCGTCAGGTGAGGGCCGACTTCGAACCCTATGCGGATGATCTGGAAGGACCGGACGCGTTCGAAGGTCTGGATCGCGAGCGTTTTCTGGATGCGCTTGCCCCCTATCTGGCCGCGAGAGGTCTGGATATCGACTGGGACACGGCCAAGGCCGCACCGGCCGAAGCCCTGATCAATAGCCTGTCTATGGGGCTGCCGTTCGAGCCGGCCGAAAAACAGGCGCTGGTCGAGGCTCCGGATCTGCGCGATCGCTGTGAGGTGCTAACCGCCTTGCTCCAAATCGACGGGGCCGGTGGTGCTTCGGACGAAGATACGCCCCCGCGAGTTCAATAGACCCACATCCCTGTTCCAACTTTGATGCGACACGGCTAGAAACTCACCATGAGCGATGATTTCAACACCCCCGTCACCGTGGACCCGCGTCTGCTGGAAGTCCTGATCTGTCCGGTAACGCGCGGGCGTCTGACCTATGACCGCGAGCGTAACGAGTTGATCTCGGCGGGTGCCAAGCTAGCCTTCCCGATCCGCGAAGGCGTTCCGATCATGCTGGTCGAGGATGCACGCAGCCTAGAAGACTAGGTTGCATGCTTTATGCTTTTCGCACAAAGGGCCGCTAGCGATGCTAGCGGCCCTTTTGCGGTTTGGTCGCTTCGCGCCGCGCTATGCTCGCCCCGCGGGGGCTCGCGGCTTGAGCGCAGGACGCTACGGGCCGAATATTGGGGGCTGTACTTTCGCTAAAGCAGCGAGGGGCCGCGCACCGAGCGGTAGCGGCACGCCCGAGCCGCTTTGCGGCTTGAGGCCCTAAAGAGCCTCACCTCTAAGAAGCCGAGGGAGGTCGCCGGTGGCACCACCGGCTTCGTGCATGAAGGCGCGGCGCATGGGGCCGATGCGGTTGACGATGGCCATGCCGAGGTCGCGCGCGTGGCGCACAGGCGCAATGTCGTTAGAGAACAGTCGCACGAAGCCGTCGAAACCAGCAGCCAGCACCGCATTGTCGAAGCGGCGCCAGCGGGCATAGCGCTCCAGCACCAGTTCCGAGCCAATATCTTCGCCCAAACGAAGAGCATCCGTCAGGACCTCGGCGAGCGCAGCAGCGTCTTTCAGGCCCATATTCAGACCTTGTCCGGCAACAGGGTGAACCCCGTGGGCGGCATCGCCGAGAATGGCCGTGCGCGGCGCAATGAGGTTTTCAGCCAGTTGCAGGCTCAGAGGATAGACAAAGCGGGGGCCCACCACCTCGACGCTGTCGAGAAACTCGCCAAAGCGACGGTACAGGTGAGCCTGGAAAGCTTCATCCGAGCAGGTCTTCAAGGCGTCAGCACGGCGCGTGCTTTCGGTCCAGACCAGCGAAGCGCGCTGTTCCGTTAGCGGCAGGATGGCAAATGGACCATCCGGCAGGAAATATTCGTGGGCGACGTTGCCGTGATCCTTGCCCAGTTTTACCGTGCAGACGACGCCCGACTGGTTATAGGCCCAGCCCAGGGTGTCGATCTTCGCCTCGCGCCGCACGGTGGAGCCGCGCCCTTCGGCCCCCACCACCAGCGGAGCTTTCAAGGTCCGGCCGTCTTTGAGCGTCACCTCGGCATCGCCCGGCTCGACATTGACCGACTGAACGGCTGCGGGGGCGAGGATTTCCACCTCGGCCTTGGGCAGCGCTTCGGCCAGAGCCTGACGGATGCGGCGGTTCTCCAGCATATAACCCAGTGGCTCGCCACCGTTACGATCACCGATTTCGTCGGCGTCAAAACGGATAAATGCAGGCGACGGCGGACGGCTTGAGGCGCTGGGGCGCTGTCCGTCGGTCACCAGAATACGGTCCATGCGGCAGGCATGCGGACGAAGCGAGGCCCCTAGACCCAAGGCGTCCAACATGCGGAAGGTCGAATAGGCAATCGCTGTTGAGCGACCGTCAAACGTGGGTGCCAACTGGTTTTCGAACGGTTGGGGGTCAACCACCACAACCTTCAGTCCACCCTGCGCCGCCGCCAGCGCAAAGGCCGCTCCGGCCAGACCTGCGCCTGCAATGATGATGTCGTAATCAGAACCGCTCATAGGTCTTGTGTCGCGCCAAAGGGGGCAAAGGTCCAGCCCCGCGTAATCAATGGTGAAACAAGGTCACGAATGACCGCTGGTAAATAGGGCGTTAACCCTGTTCCGGCACAAGCAGAGGTTAGTTCTGTGCCGGAGGTGCGCCTCATGACTGCTGCTGTGCTTGTTGACCGGGCGTGGACCACGTTCCGCATCATCTGGGGTGCGCCCTTTGCGGTGCGTGTGCGCGGTGTTGCGCAGGCGGTGATTGCCGCCCTTATCCTTGTGGCGCTGGCCTCATGGAACGCAGCGGATCCCAGCTGGAACACAGCCTCGACGCAGCCGGTCAAGAACTGGCTGGGCGGCGGCGGTGCCGTACTGGCCGACATCCTGATGCAGTCTCTAGGCCTTGGTGCGGCGATTGGCGTATTGCTGGTGGGGGCATTCGGGGTTGGCGTCGCTCTGGGCGATGCTGTTCCGCATCGCCTGCACCCGACCCGTCTGAAGACCTTTGCTGCTGTCATGGGCGTTCTGCTCGCAAGTGGTGCGCTATCGGCTCTGGCCGCGCCTGCGGCTTGGCCCCTGGCCAGCGGCATGGGCGGCCTGTGGGGTGACGGTATTACCGGCCTGCTGGCCAAGGGGCTGACGGCCGTCCACGTGCCCTATGCCAAAATCATTGTGGGTGTGGTGTTCGGCGCCATCGCTCTGTGGTCGCTGGGCTATACGGTCGGGCTGCGCCTTCGCGATCTGACTGATACGGCAGGTTGGGCCGCCGAAAAGGGCGCAAACGTTCGCGTGGCGCGTCCGGCGAAGGGGCCCAAGGTCAAGAATGCCAAGGCCAAGGCCGAACCTGCGCGAGCCGCAGCTGCGCCGCGCAAACCGCGCCATGTCTTGCCTGAACAATATAATGACGCAGAGGTCGTTGTTCCGGCTGCGGCGACCGCTGCTTCGGTTGCCAGCCAACCTGTCGCCCCGACCAGCGCCCCTGCCAGCGCTGCCTATGACGCCGAGGACGAAGGCGACTTCGCCCCCCCGTGGGAAGAGCCCGCTCCGGTCGCCCCGCCCTCGACCAAGGGCGGCTCGCGAGAGGCTGAACCCAAGGTCGCCGCGACCAAGGCACCCAAGCCTGTTGTCGATATCGACCAGCAGACCTTCCGTTTCGAACATGAGGGCGGGTTCGAACTGCCGTCTCTGGGCATCCTGACCAAGCCGACCCAGCGCGGCGGCATGGTCGACGAGGACTCGCTGAAAGCCAACGCCAAGATGCTGGAAGGCGTCCTTCAGGAGTTCGGTGTTCGCGGCACGATTGACCAGATCCGTCCGGGACCGGTGGTTACCCTCTATGAACTGGTGCCTGCACCGGGCGTGAAACACGGCCGCGTCGTGGCTCTGGCCGACGATATCGCCCGTTCCATGTCTGCGCGGGCCTGCCGCATCTCGGTGGTTCAGGGCCGTAATGCTATCGGTATCGAACTGCCGAATGCCAAGCGCGAGACGGTGTTCCTGCGCGACCTGCTCGCGTCCGGCGAATACGACAAGAAATCGCACCTGCTGCCGCTGGCACTGGGCGAGACCATCGGCGGCGAGCCCTATGTCGCCGACCTTGCCCGCATGCCCCACCTGCTGATCGCCGGTACGACGGGTTCGGGTAAGTCGGTCGGCGTCAACGCCATGATCCTGTCGATCCTGTACCGCCATTCGCCTGCCGAATGCCGCTTCATCATGATCGATCCCAAGATGCTGGAACTGTCCGTCTATGACGGCATCCCGCACCTGCTGGCTCCGGTCGTGACCGATCCGAAGAAGGCCGTCGTCGCGCTGAAATGGACTGTGCGCGAGATGGAGGACCGCTATCGCCGCATGTCCAAGCTCGGCGTGCGTAACGTGGCCAGCTATAACGAACGCGCCCGCGAAGCGCAGGAAAAGGGCGAGCATTTCGAACGCACCGTCCAAACCGGCTTCGACGAGCAGGGCCGTCCGGTCTACGAGTCCGAGAAAATCCGCCCCGAACCCATGCCCTACCTCGTCGTCGTCATGGACGAGATGGCCGACCTCATGCTGGTCGCGGGCAAGGAAGTGGAAGGCGCCGTCCAGCGTCTGGCTCAGATGGCCCGCGCTGCCGGTATCCACCTGATCATGGCGACCCAGCGCCCGTCGGTGGACGTCATTACCGGTACCATCAAAGCCAACTTCCCGACCCGTATCTCCTTCCAGGTCACGTCCAAGATCGACAGTCGCACCATTCTAGGCGAGCAGGGCGGCGAGCAACTGCTGGGTCAGGGCGACATGCTCTACATGGCTGGCGGTGGTCGCATCACGCGTCTGCACGGCCCGTTCGTCGGCGATAACGAGGTCGAGGAAGTCTGCAAGCACCTGCGCCTGCAGGCCGAGCCGGACTATCTGGACCTGATCACTGACGAGCCTGATGGCGACGGTGACGGAGGCTATGGCGACGAAGGCGGCGGCGGCTCGGGCGATGACCTGTACGACCGCGCTGTGGCCATCGTCACCCGCGATCGCAAGGCTTCGACCTCCTACGTCCAGCGCCGTCTGCAGATCGGCTATAACCGCGCCGCGACACTGATCGAACGCATGGAACAGGAAGGCGTCGTTACGGCCGCCAACCATGCAGGTAAACGCGAAGTTTTGGCGGGCCCGCCGCCGATTGTCTGATTTTCAGACAATCGGGTATTTGAGGGGTCGGCTACGCCGACGCGCTACGCTCGCTTCGCGGAAGCTCTCTGCTTGAGTGCATCCTTGAGGGGCGCTTTTGGCTGGCTTTGGTTCTTCGAGGAACGGCGTCTGACCTTGCTCGTTTGGTTGACGAGCGTCCGTGAATGAACGGGCATAAATCTACCTGAACACCTCTTCATTCTACCGCCGGAATATGGTCTGCCTTGGGTCATGAGGACGCCAAGCCGACGGGGCAGGGTGGGGGTCTCGATAATCCCGAATGGGAGACTAAGACATGATGCTTTCTCGACGTGCTCTAGGCCTTGGGGCCGCCGCTATGGTTGCTGCATTCGTTGTTGCGCCCGCGACCGCGCAATCGACCCTCTCGGCTGACGATCAGGCTGTCCTGCGTGAAGCCCAGACCTATCTGACCAATCTGACGGGTGCCCAAGGGACCTTCGTCGAAACAGGTCCGAACAACCAGCGCCGCGAAGGCCGCTTCTGGCTGTCCCGTCCGGGCAAGATGCGCTTCGAGTACACCAATCCGGCTGGGCTTCTGGTCGTGGCCGACGGTAACAACGTCAACCGCTACGATCCGCGCCTGAACAGTTTCCGTCAGGTGCCGCTGGCCCAGACCCCGCTGTCGACCTTCCTCGCCCGTAACGTCCGTCTGGACCAAGGCGTGCGGATTGACCGCGTGACTCGCATGTCGTCGGGGGCCTATGCCATCACCGCTCGTGACGCCCGTCGTCCGAACGAGGGTTCGGTGATCCTGTCGTTCGCCGGCGGTCGCCTCCAGGAATGGACCATCTCCGATGCCCAAGGGGCCCGCACTCGTGTTCAGTTGACTTCGCTGCAGCCCGCATCGGGACTGGCCAACAGTCTGTTCCAGTTGCGCGACCCGACCCGTCGTCCGTCGCGGAACTAAAGGGCTCTCATCCAAGGTTTCACGCCCGGGGCACATGTCCCGGGCGTTTCTTTTTGGACGTAGGGGGCCTGCCACTGCTAAAGCGCGGCCATGACCCTTCGCATCGTTACCTGGAATATCAACTCGGTCCGTCTGCGCATCGATCAGGTGTCGCGTTTCGTTTCCGAATACGCGCCCGACGTCTTGTGCCTGCAGGAGATCAAATGCACGGAGGACCAGTTCCCGCGTCAGGCCTTCATCGATATGGGCATGCCGTACCTCAAGGTCGGCGGCCAAAAAGGCTGGCACGGTGTCGCCATCGCCAGCCGGTTTCCGATTGCCGAAGCGCCAGTCCTCGACGTCTGCCGCGAAAAGCACGCGCGCAACGTCGCGGTGATGGTCAAAGGGGTCGAGATCCAGAACTTCTACATTCCGGCGGGCGGCGACATCCCTGATCGCGCGCTGAACCCGAAGTTCGATCACAAGATGGACTTCTATGAGCGTCTGACCGCAGAGGCCGCGCGCCGCGACAAACAGGCTCCGCTGGTTCTCGCAGGCGACTTCAATATCGCACCGGGCGAATATGACGTCTGGAACCACCGTCACATGCTGAAGGTGGTCAGTCATACTCCGATAGAGATCGAGACGCTGTACCGTCTTCAGGATGCAGGCGGCTTCCTCGACGTACTGCGCGACCAGCATCCTGAGCCGATGAAACTCGCCAGTTGGTGGAGCTATCGCGCCAAGGACTTCCGGGTGTCGAATAGAGGCCTGCGGCTTGATCACCTGTGGACCTCGCCGGGCCTAAGTTCAGCCGTGGTGAAGGGTAGCGCCCGTGTTCTGGATACCGTTCGCGAATGGCAGCAGCCTAGCGATCACGCTCCAGTCGTGATGGATCTGGACGTCTGATAAAGCGACGCCCTGACAGCAGGGCTGTCAGGGCGTGAAACCCGTATTGAAGGGCTTCGGGGAGAAGTCGGTTAGCTGCGCGGGCGCGTGACGCGAGACGACAGATTCTCGATCACTTCACGGGCGTTAAAGGCATCGTTGTTGCCTGCCGGTTTAGCGCCGCGGCCCATCTTGATCTCGGCGGTGGCTTCATAGCGGTCGATACGCTGGATATCGACCTCCGGACCCCACGGCGAACCCCACGGGCTCCACATGCCGCGGTTGTAGTAGCGCCAACGCGGACCCCAGAACGGGCGATAGCGGTCGTAATAGAAGGGGTCCGGCTGGGCGACATAACGGGTGTCGCGGTCAGTAGCGCGGTCCACTGTCTGGAACCAGTCGTAGCCCTGCTCGACGGTCAGTTCTGCAGCGCGCAGCAGCAGCGACATCTCGACTTGGTCGCGCGAGGTCACAGAGTTACCTGCGAAGCTGACACGGAAACGGTCCGATTCCAGACGCTGCTCGGAATAGCCGCCGCGCTGGCCGTTATAGCCGGCAGGCTGATAGGGCGTCGCCGTTGCGCAGGCGCCGAGTGCCAGAGCGCCGACCAGAGCCAGAGCAATGGGAGTTCTGCGAAGTATCTTCATGGAAGTCTCTCCTTGGTCCCAGAGAACATTATGCCGTCTGAACGGGGCGTGAACGCCGGTGTTCCAACACTAAAGCTAGGCGCTTCACAAGCGTGCCGCAATCAGGCCCGCTGCCAAAAGCAGCAACACCCCCACAGCAATGTCGAAACCTCGCCGGAAGGAGGGCTTCTGCATCATGCGGGCAATGGCCGCGCCGCCCAGTCCGTAGCAACACATAGCGATGACATCGAAGCCAATCGTCCCTGCACCCAAGAGCATCAGCTGGGGACCGATCGGCCTGTCCAGCGACAGGAAGGGCGGCAGTACGGCCGTGAAAAATAGAATAGCCTTGGGATTGGCGATCTGCACCAGAAACCCGTCCAAAACCGGACTGCGGGTTTTGCTCAGCACGGCCTTGGAAAGACCACCGATGGGCTTGAAGGCCTTGATCAGGGATTTGATGCCTAGCCACGCGACGTATAGCGCTCCGCCGATGGCAATCAGCTTGAATGCGGCCGGGAAAGCTTTGACCAGTGCACCCAGACCAAGGGCGGCGGCCCCAAACCACGTCAGGGTGGCCAGATTCATACCCAGTACCGCCCACAGCGCCGCCAGCTTGCCGCGCTGCATGCCCGTGGCGATGGCAAATACATTGGCCGGTCCGGGCGTAAACGCCATCACGGCCATGGCCCCCAGATAGGTCACATACAGATGCGGGTCGACGGGCAGATTGGACATATCGGCCCTGTGAGCCGTCCATACGTAGCGGTCAAGCCTGCCATCGCCGGATGACAGGCTTTGCTACATTAAGTGATCGTCGATTTTTACTTGGGCTGGCGTGCTACGGCCAATGCACCGTTGCGGACTTGATCCGGCAGGTCACGCAGTAAGGGCAGGAGTTGAGCGCGCGCCGCTTCCAACTGCTGGCGCTCGTCGGGTGTCGCGGCGCTGGCGATGGCTCCATTGAAATAGACGTCGCTGGCCTGAATGAGGGCATCGAAGTCCGGCTGGTAGCGGGTGACGACCTCGTCAATCTTGGCGGTCATGGCGTCAGGATTGCCAGCGTTGGCTGCGATGAGGGCGTCCAATTCCGCCTCCAGTTCCTTCATGCGTGCCTCGAAACGGGTGGTAGCCGCTTCCATTTCCGCTTCTGACGGCGCAACCGCTGCCGGTGCCTCTTGAATCGTCAGCGCATGCGCCGGAGCCGAAAGGGCGAAAAGGGCTACAGAGATAAGAACGCATCGCAGGTACAAGACAAGTCTCCAGAAAACAGCGGAGCCTCGACCCCTGACGGATTTCAAATGATCGTCAGCAAAGTTCAGTTCCCGACATCCGGGATATACTATCGTTATGCAAATGCGAGGTGATCGGGTGTCGGGAGCGATTTTAAAAAGGCTGGGCCTGGCCGGATTAGCGACGACGCTGGGTCTTGGATTGGCATCTGCCGCACCGTCGGTTCCCTATGCCACCTCGGGCAAATGTGCAGGCTATCCCGCTACCCGAGTCGGCATGGTCGCTGACTATTGCATGGGACTGGTTTGGCAGGGCGCGGGCAGTGAGGGGCCTCGTATGCCGCGAGACATCTTCGCTCTGGATGACGGGGACTGGCTGGTCAGTGATCTGGGAGAGTGGACGGCGGGGCGGGGCGCGTTGTGGCGCATGAGCATAGGCCGCGACCGGACTGTCCGCTGGCGACGCCTCTTGTCTGGCCTCTCCATGCCCCACGCCATCGCCAGAGGACCTGACGGGCGCATCTATCTGTCGGAGATGAACCGTATTCTGACGCTGGATGTGGATGGCGCCGATCCGCAGGCCAGTCTGAGGACTGTCATCGGGGGGCTGCCGGACAATAAGCTGCACGACAACCGCCACCCGCTGTCCAGCTTTGTGTTCGATGCCAATGGCGACCTGTTGGTCAATGTCGGTGCCCCTAGTGACCGCTGTCTCGATACGGCAGGTCGCCCGCGTACGACCCCACACGGGGCTTGCGTCGAAGAGGCGGAAACGGGGCAGGTGAGGCGGCACGCCTATCTAGGCAATGGACGCTGGAGTGAAGACAGCACCGTCTTTGCGTCTGGCCTGAGAAACTCGATTGCCTTGGTGCAACATAGCTCCGGCACCATATTACAGGCCGAGAACTCGGTTGATCTTGATGACCCGAACAACCCGTTTGAAGAGGTCAATGTCCTGCGTCAGGGCGGGCACTACGGCTGGCCATATTGTGTGAACATGCAGACCCCCTTGCCGGGGTGGAGCGCGGCGCAGGCTCGGTGTGATCGCCGAGACAAACCGGTGGCGCTCATGCCGCCGCACGCGGCACCGCTGGACCTGATGTATTATTCAGGGGGCATGTTCCCCGAACTGGAGGGCAGGCTGCTTTCGACTTGGCATGGCTATCGTCGCACCGCGGGCCGCATCGTGGCCATAGAGACAGGGGGCGACGGCGTGCCGCTCACCGACACCAACGGCTATTACGCCATCTATCCGCGTGGAGCGCTGCGGTATCCAGCCAATACGCCCAGCGTGCGCGGACGCATTATCACGCCCAACTGGGACCGCGTTTCGGGACAGCACCCGCGCGGGACACCCGTGGCCATGGCGGTGGCACGTGACGGCTCGATATGGGTCACAGATGACAAAAGCCGGGCGATCCTGAGGATCGCCCGGCCCTGATAGTCTAAAGCGTTAGAGGCGTTTAGCCCGCGCGGTTGTCGCGCTTGGCCAGTACGCGCAGACGCAGGGCGTTCAGCTTGATGAAGCCTTCAGCGTCCTTGTGATCGTAGGCCACTGCACCTTCTTCGAAGGTAACCAGCTCTTGGTCGTACAGGCTGTTCGGGCTTTCGCGACCGATGACGGTGACATTGCCCTTGTAGAGTTTGACGCGGACGGTGCCCGAGACCTTCTCTTGCGACTTGTCGATGGCGGCTTGCAGCATCTCGCGCTCCGGCGAGAACCAGAAGCCGTTGTAAACCAGCGAGGCATACTTCGGCATCAGCTCGTCCTTCAGGTGCATGGCACCGCGGTCAAGCGTGATGGATTCGATACCGCGATGTGCGGCCAGCATGATGGTGCCACCCGGGGTCTCGTAGACGCCGCGCGACTTCATGCCGACGAAGCGGTTCTCGACGAGGTCCAGACGGCCGATGCCGTTGTCGTGGCCCAGCTGGTTCAGCTTGGTCAGGATTTCGGCTGGCGACATGGCAACGCCGTCGATGGCAACCGGATCACCCTTTTCATAGGTGATGGTAATGACGGTCGCGACGTCCGGAGCGTCTTCCGGAGCGATGGTGCGCTGGTGGACGAATTCCGGAGCCTCAACGGCCGGATCTTCCAGAACCTTACCTTCCGACGAGGAGTGCAGGAGGTTGGCGTCGACCGAGAACGGGCTCTCGCCGCGCTTGTCCTTCGAGATCGGGATCTGGTGAGCTTCGGCAAAGGCCAGCAGGGCTTCACGCGACTTGAAGTCCCATTCGCGCCACGGTGCGATCACGCGGATGTCCGGAGCCAGGCCGTAGTAGCCCAGTTCGAAGCGAACCTGGTCGTTACCCTTGCCGGTCGCGCCGTGGCAGACGGCGTCGGCGCCCAGCATCTTGGCGATTTCGATCTGGCGCTTGGCGATCAGCGGACGCGCGATCGAGGTGCCCAGCAGGTACTGGCCTTCGTACACGGTGTTGGCGCGGAACATCGGGAAGACGAAGTCGCGAACGAACTCTTCGCGCAGGTCATCGATGAAGATGTTCTCTTCCTTGATGCCGAGCTTCAGAGCCTTTTCCTTGGCCGGAGCCAGTTCTTCGCCCTGACCCAGGTCAGCGGTGAAGGTGATCACTTCGGCACCGTATTCGGTCTGAAGCCACTTCAGAATGATCGAGGTGTCCAGACCGCCCGAATAGGCGAGGACGACCTTTTTAGGAGCAGGGAGGCTCATCGTCGGCAAATCCTTGAAAACAGGGGAGCGCCATTTCAGGCGGTGTTGTCGCGCTTAAAAGACCTAACCCCCCGCGATGCAAGCGTATGTTGGCGCAATGCGGGCAAAAAAGAAGGCACAGCGCCTTGAAACGCTGTGCCTTCATGATCTTGCAGTCGATACGACCTTAGGCGACCAGTGCTTTCAGCTTGTCGACCAGATCGGTCTTCTCCCACGAGAAGCCGCCGTCGACTTCCGGTTCGCGACCGAAGTGACCGTATTTTGCCGTGCGCTCGTAGATCGGCTTGTTCAGACCCAGATGCTCGCGGATCGAGCGCGGGGTCGCGCCACCGATCATGGCCGGCAGTTCCTTTTCAAGGATTTCCGGATCGATCTTGCCGGTGCCGTGCAGATCAACGTGGACCGACTGCGGCTTGGCTACGCCGATGGCGTAGGACAGCTGGATGGTGCAGCGGTCGGCAAGACCGGCAGCAACCACGTTCTTGGCCAGATAGCGGGCAGCATAGGCCGCCGAGCGGTCAACCTTCGTCGGATCCTTGCCCGAGAAGGCACCACCACCGTGCGGAGCAGCGCCGCCGTAGGTGTCGACGATGATCTTGCGGCCGGTCAGACCGGTATCGCCGTCCGGACCACCGATTTCGAAGATGCCGGTCGGGTTGATGTGCCAGACGGTTTCGTTGGTGATGAAGTCAGCCGGCAGGATGCTTTCGACAACCGGACGAACCACGCCTTCGACGTCGTCCTTCTTGCCCACCGCGTGCTGGGTCGAAACGACGATCGAGGTCGCACGGACCGGCTTGCCGTCTTGGTACTGAAGCGTGACCTGAGCTTTGGCGTCCGGCTCGAGGATCGAACCACCGGCGTGACGAACGCCAGCCAGCTTTTTCAGGATGCTGTGCGAATAGGCGAGGGTGGCCGGCATGAGTTCCGGCGTCTCGTTCGAGGCATAGCCGAACATGATGCCTTGGTCGCCAGCGCCTTCGTCCTTGGTGTCGGTCGAGTCTACGCCCACGGCGATGTCTGCCGACTGGCCGTGCAGGTTGTTCTGGAAGGTGAAGTCTTTCCAGTGGAAGCCGTCTTGCTCGTAGCCGATCTCGCGCACGACGCGGCGGACAGTGTCCTCGATCTCTTGCTCGATGTTGCCGACCCAGCCGTTGTTTTCCCAGATGCCCTTGCCGCGGATTTCACCGGCCAGCACCACCAGTTGCGTGGTGGTCAGGGTTTCACAGGCTACGCGGGCTTCGGGGTCTTTAGACAGGAAGAGGTCAACGATGGCGTCCGAGATCTGGTCCGCGACCTTGTCGGGGTGACCTTCGGAGACGCTTTCGGACGTGAACTGGAAAGAAGAACGGGCCACGGGTCGGCTCCTGAATGATGCGATGCATGCAGACATATAAAGATATGCTTATACGTGCAAGTCATTGCCGACCCGTGACTGTCTTTGTCTGACCTTAACCGGCGGGCGGGGTTACGCGACGCCCGTCAGGGTAACGGATGAAACGGCCCTCATCAGGGTCGTGGGTATGGGCCCGCGTTGGCCACGGCCAACGACCATAACCCTCGCTCTGGTACTTCATGACCGTCTCGATCATTTCCTCATTGGTGTTGAGGACGAACGGACCACGCGCCACAACCGGTGCCTCGATGGGCTTGGATTGCAGCAACAGGATACGTACCCGCTGATCGCGATCGTTTCTTATGGTGGTCACCCGCGAGGCATCCAGATTGGCGAGATGGTTCGCCGGCAGCACATTGCCATCAAAATTCGCCTGACCCTCATAGATATAGGCGCGTCGAAGAGCCTCCATGGATGCAGTCGGCAGCGTTATGCTGCCGCCCTTGTCGATATCGATAAGCCAGATCGCCAACTCGTTTTCGGGCTTCGATGCCCAGGAGTCCGTCGGCGGGGCAAGCGGACGCACATCGCCAAACGCACCGGCGATGACAGTCACCTTGGTACCGTCTTTCTCGATGACGGGGATTTCCTCGGCCCAGAACATTTCAAAAGCCGGATTGGCCGACTTGCCCTCGGGAGGCAGGTTCAGCCAGATTTGGAACATCTCCATCGTATTGGGCTTGTCAGTGTTCACCAGCGGGAACATCTCGCCGTGCTCAATACCGCCGCCGGTGGTCAGCCATTGGACGTCGCCCTGCCCATAGCGTGCGCCAACACCAAGGGAGTCGGCATGATCGACATAGCCCTTCAGCACGATGGACACGGTTTCAAAGCCGCGGTGCGGGTGGGCGGGAAAACCCGGAACACGCTCGCCATGGTACATGCGCCAACCTTGCCCTTCCTTGGCGCGGTCCTCGGGCTTGATGCCCAAGCGACCATCACCGGCCGGATAATTATCGACGTGGTGAACGGCGAACAGAAATGGATCCAGCCCTTGCCAAGGGCTTTCCAGCGGTTTGGTGCTGATGACGCTTTGGGTCATGGTTGATCTCCTATGTTGCTTAATAGGTAATCAACACTGTTACCGTTTCAAGGGGCAAAAACGCCCCCGATGCGAAACCGGGGGCGCAGAGCAGATATCCGTCCTTTAGCGTTCCGAGACGACCAGGGTGGCATCGGCTTCGTTCATGCGAACAACCCCGATCCAGACGTCATAGACACCGCTTTGCGGGCTGTTGAACCGATACTCGGCATCCAGGTCACCAAAGCTGTCGTCATCGCAGTACCAACGACCGTCCGGACCATTGATGACCAGAGTGGTGTCCGCCGTCGATACGCTGCGGAAGATCAACGGACGACCGCCAGCCGTGTAGTTTACGCGAAAGTCCGGCGGGGTGCCCACATTCCCCGTGCACGAGCCAGGAAGGCGCGAGGCGTCGTTGGGGCCACCGCCACGGAAGCGGCGTTGAAGCGGATCACCGTTGTCGAACCCGGCGCTTAGCGTGGCTTCGCCAAAGGCGGGATTTCGCGAGGAATCCTGCGCTAGGGCAGGGGCAGCCGTCGCAAGTGCGGCGACGGCAACAATCAGGGTCTTCATCATGGTGCGATCCAGGTAGAGCTCTTGCCGCATCGGCAATCAAAGTTCCGGCCCGATCTCATCATCAGGCCACCCAGCTATCTAACGAAACCCCATCCCTCAGATCAGCACCATGGATATGGGATAAGCATGCGCAACCACGCTCGCTCGCACGCGATAAGATCTGCAATATTTGAGATACAAGTGGTGCCGCTTACGTGACTCGAACACGT